>JAFAHI010000229.1 GCA_019237325.1 Verrucomicrobiota bacterium
CGGTGGCCGCCTTAGCTTCACAAAAAACATCGGTAGCTTTTTTAGTCCCGCACAACCCATCGGTGGCGTTTTTAGTTCCACACAACCAATCGGTAGCCTTTTTAGTTCCGCACAACCCGTCGGTGGCTTAAAGAAACAGCGCACAGCAGCAAAAGCCTAGGTCCCGGCCGAAGCCCAGGCTGGAAGCCGGGATCAGGGTTCGATAAAGCTTGAATGCGCTGACACGATCTTCCACCCGTCGTCGGCAAATTTTTGAACGTTCATGGTTGTATTGCCGATGGCTCGAATTTTGGAACCTGAAAACGTGACTTGCCACCAAGTTACCGCGCTCGCCAAATCGGGATTGATAAGCTTGATCTGGATACGAGAGGGAACGATCGTTCCCATCGCATTTGGGTCGCGGAATCCGGTCTTGTAGGCGTCGCACAAACTTTGCCAACCCTGAAACTGCTCGTTCTGAAGGATCACTAACAACTGAGGGGACTTCCACAAAACCGACAGATAACCGTCAATATCGTGGGCGTTCCACCTGTCCAACATTTTCAAGAGCAAATCATTAACGGCTTTCAAGTCATCCTGGTCCGGAGAAGGGGTGCCAAGCGAGCCCGGCGGCTCGATAGAATCATACTCCCAGCCCCGTGACGTAGACTTCACATAGGTGGAATACGCGCTGATCACTTTCCAATCGTTGCCAAACTTTTGCAGATTGAGCGTCGTAGTTCCGATGGCGTCAGAATTTGAGTTCGGATAGCTGACCGACCATGCGGTCTGGGCGAGGGCAAGATCAGATTTATTAATCCGAATCCGGGTGCGCGTCGGACGGGTCTGCCCCATTTTGTCTGGTTCGAGAAAACCTTGTCGATAGGCGGCATTCACTGCATCCCAGCCCTGATACTGCTCGTCATTAATCACAACGATTAGTTGGGGAGAGTTCCAGAAAGTCGACAGATATCCGGACAGATCGTGCTGGTTCCAGCACTTTACCATCTTAGCCAAGACATCGCTGATGGCGTTAATATCTGCCCCGGTCGGACTGGTATTGTCCAGCAGATGCTCCGGCATAACCGCGTCATATTGCCACCCGCTGCGGTCCGTTTGTTCAGCGAACAAAGGAACAGCCAGAATGGTAAAGGCCGCGATTAGACACGGAAGCCTCATGAAAAGATGGCCTAAGTAATCGATTCCTGGACGCGAATCCAGGCATTTCTTGTAATTTTTATAAATAGACAGAGGGTCTCGAGGGGACGGCGCACGGGAAAAAGGATTTTGGACACAGATATGTTGCGCGTGCAGAGCCTAAATTGGTAGAAAATCGTGCTTCCGGCGAATCGGCTTCGCAAGCGAGGCAGCGCTCCAGAGTTTTCTCGGCTACAATATATAATTCTTAGCTAGTGCCTGGAATTCTTCGACTTGCGCCTGGATCCAGCTCTTATCGCGGCCTAAACGGTCGGCTAACAATTGCGCTACCCTGGGCGCAGCTTGGCTAGCGGCACGCGCATTCAATAAGAGTGCGCGAGTCCGGCGAGACAAAATGTCTTCAACGGTTCGTGCCATCTCATTCTCGATGGCCCAATCCGCTTCGGCAGTCAGATACGGCAGAGCAGGATCGAGCGGTTCGGCGAATCCCGGATTCTGACTGGCTCGTTTTTCGATCTCAGGGCGGTCAGAGCCATAAACGGCCAAATGTTCCGGCGCCTTAAAGATCGCTGCCTCTTGGGTGTTGCCGTGCAGGGGTAGTTCCGCGGTCCGGGAAGGCCGGTGTTCGACCCCGACTACCTCTTCAGCGTGATTGATACAGTCCTCGCCCATATGACGGTACGTCGTCCATTTACCTCCTGTGATCGTCACCAGGCCTGATGGGGAAACGATTACCGTATGGGAGCGGGAGAGCTTAGCCGTACTCGTGCCGCTCCCGTGCTTAACCAACGGGCGAAGGCCAGAGTAGCAAGCGAGCACATCAGCTTCCGTCGGGTCCTCCGCGAAGTATTTGGCGGCCTCGGACAAGATGAACTCGACCTCGTGCGGTTGGATCCTAGGTTCATCGATGGGTTGCGGCACGCCAAAGTCGGTGGTGCCGACCAGCAAACGATCATGCCAAGGAATCGCGAATAGCACCCGACCATCGGAAGTTTTCGGCACCATTAGCGCCGATTTGCTTCGCAA
Source organism: Verrucomicrobiota bacterium (assembly GCA_019237325.1). Classification (GTDB taxonomy): domain Bacteria; phylum Verrucomicrobiota; class Verrucomicrobiia; order Chthoniobacterales; family JAFAMB01; genus JAFAVN01. The sequence goes on from JAFAHI010000229.1 coordinate 2,164, forward strand.
GAACTTCGATGGGAGCACCAGATGCGAGCCCTGAGCGACGGTAATGATTTTCGCCAGATGCGGATCGTCAAAAAGCCGGATCGTATCGGAGAAAATGCCAGTCGCATTGATTACGACTTTCGCCCGGACCTGGTGTTCCGCTCCGGTCTCTCCGTCTCTGAGGACCGCGCCATTGACTTTCTCGCCCTCCTTCGTCAAGCCTACGACCTCGAAGTAGTTAGCGGCCTGCCCCCCTTGATCAACAAAGGTGCGGAGAATTGATACCGCTAGGCGAGCATCGTCGAATTGGCCATCTAAGTAGAGGATCCCGCCCTTAAGACCTTTCGTTTCGACGTTCGGCAGCAGCTCAACCGTCCGGCTACGACTTAACATTAGCGATTTTCCGAGGGAGAGTTTCCCGGCCAGAGCGTCGTAGACTTTCAGACCGGCGCCATAAAAGGGAATGTGCCAATAATGGTAGGCCGGAATGACGAATTGCAGCGGATGAGCGAGGTGAGAGGCGTTGCGCAAAAGCAAGCCGCGTTCGTGTAAGGCCTCTCGCACCAAATGAATATTGCCCTGTTCGAGATAACGGACACCGCCATGGACCAGTTTGGTAGCCCGGCTCGAGGTGCCTTTGGCGAAGTCGTGTTTCTCCACCAAAAGCACCTTGAATCCTCGGGAGGCTGCTTCTAGCGCGGTCCCGAGACCGGTCGCTCCGCCGCCGATGACAAGACAATCCCAGACCATCGAGCGATCCGAGATCGCCTGAATCGTTACGTCCCGGTTCACAGTTGATTTAGCTTTAGCGGTTTGCGGTTAGCGGTTTGCCGTTCGCGGTTCCGATGGAGTCGGCCTCGCAAGCGAGGCACGCTCCACGGTTCCGTTCACGGCGTTCTCGGACTTCGCTTTGTCGTCAGATACTCCACAAGCTACGTCGGACAAGCCGGCTTGCCAGACGTAGCCTCCGGGAGTCTAAGACGACCGGGCGGCGTTACTATTGTATCCAGCCTTTGGCTCTGCCTAAGGCTTTGTTCCACTCGGATTGCAATTTCTGCCGCTCATCGGCTGACATCTTCGGTTCGAAGGTGCGGTCGATTCCCCAATGGGAGGCCAGTTCTTCGAGCGACTTGAAGTAGCCTACCGCCAAGGCGGCGAGATAGGCTGAACCTAGAGCCGTCGTCTCCGTTTCATTAGGGCGAACAACTGGGATGCCCAGAATATCGGCCTGGAACTGCATCAAGAGGTTGTTCTTAGCCGCGCCACCATCGACGCGTAATTCCGCCAGCTTAACGCCGGAGTCGGCGGTCATGGCGTGCAAGATATCAGCGACTTGATAGGCGATACCCTCGAGGGCGGCCCGTGCGATGTGCGCTAAATTAGTGCCTCGGGTTAAACCAACGATAGCCCCGCGGGCATAGGGATCCCAGTGCGGTGCACCTAATCCTACGAACGCAGGCACAAGGTACACGCCGCCGTTATCCGGTACCGTAGCGGCCAGCTCTTCGACTTCAGGCGCAGCGTGAATAATCTTGAGACCATCACGCAGCCACTGGACCACTGCGCCGGTGATGAAAACGCTGCCTTCAAGAGCGTATTCTGTTTGCCCGTGACCGGCTCTGCGCCAAGCGATGGTGGTTAACAGCTTATTCTTCGACGGTACCCCTTCTGTGCCCGTGTTCATCAGCATGAAAGAACCGGTTCCGTACGTGTTCTTCGCCATGCCGGGCTTGGTGCACGCCTGGCCGAAGAGCGCCGCCTGCTGATCACCCGCGATGCCCGCGATGGGAATCGACCTGCCGTGGAGCGTCGTGTCACCGTACACCTCGCTCGACGACCGCACCTCCGGCAGCATCGAGCGCGGAACCCCGAACAGCTTCAGCAGC
>JAFAHI010000452.1 GCA_019237325.1 Verrucomicrobiota bacterium
GAATTCTGACTGACGAAGAACGGCGTCGCATTCTCGAAAAACATGAATCGGCAGGAGTTTGAGCACATCATCAAAGCATGTGCCAACGCGACGAATGGTCATGAGTTCTTGATTATCGGGAGCCAGGCGATTCTGGGCAGTGTCCCCGATGCTCCGCGAGAATTGCGAGTGTCGATGGAGCTGGATGTTTGCCCTTTACCGTTCACTGAATCTGCTGCTGCGACAATAGACGGGAACATTGGCGAATTAACCCGCTTTCACGAAACCTTTCGCATCTACGCTCACGCCGTTGGACCGGAAACCGCTACTTTACCTGTGGACTTCAACGATCGGCTAGTTGAATTGCAAGTTGGAGCCGTTAGTGTCCGTTGCCTGGCGCCAGTGGATTTAGCGTATTCGAAGCTGGCCGCAGGAAGGCAAAAAGACTTAGAGTACATCGTCGGATTGTTACACCACAAGATTGTGCGCCGGAGCGAACTTCAAAGGCTTGTCCACGCAACTCCCGACAGAGAAATAGCCATGGAAGACAGGCTCAAAATCGTGTTAACGAGGCTCGGAGAAAGGAGAGAAGTCACTCGTCAACAAAGCCGAGAAGGCGGCCGCGGAATGAGCCTTTGAGATTTCCAAGGGCTAATCAAGGAACGAGACGGAATCTTGACGCTGTAATCCTGTTATAGGCAGGAACTAGATTTTCAAAACTCGACGACATTCCTGCGCGTTAATCGTGGTTCCTCGCTAATGCCGAACGCGCTCGTTACGTTAGTTACGGATGGTTTTGCGGTTGGCCGGCACCGGCCAGTATTTACAGCGGCGTAGATGATTGCCCTGCGCAGAAGAGGATACAGCTCGGGTTCGGCTCTTCTCCTGACTCCGCCAGCTGATTCTTGGCAATTTACGTCGTCACATCCGCTACCTTAATCGGACGTCCTTCCTTTAAGCTCCGTGTCGCGGCCACGCCAATTCTTAGAGCTTCGAGGCCGTCAACGCCGTCCGGAGAAAGTTTCTCGCTGCGAGTCAACCGATCGAAAAATGCGACAAGTTCGGCCCGGAACGCCTGTCCGAATCGATCCATGAAAAAGTGGTAGTAATCCTTTTGCCAACCACCCTTTCGGAAATGCGAAATTGGAGTTTTCGACTCGGCCTGAATAACGAACTTGCCATGCTCACCAAAAATCTCTGTCATGACGTCGTAACCGTAGGCAGAGCGACGGCAATTCTGAACAACACCCTGCGCCCCGTTTTTAAACTTGAGCACTGTCGTCGCAGTGTCGATATCACCCGCTTCCTCCGCATATTCGCAGAAGCGAATACTGCCAAACGAAAGAACTTCCTCTACCTCGCCGACCAAAAAACGCGCAATGTCGAAGTCGTGTATTGCGGAATCTATCAAAATGCCGCCACTGCGAGCCATATACTCCTTAGTGGGGGGAGCCGGATCCCGTGAGATTGATACAAATTGATCGATCTGTCCAAGTACGCCGGCTTCAATCTGCCGCCTAACCTCGGCGTGCCCCGGATCGAATCGGCGGTCAAAACCGATTTGAAAGGGAACATTGTATTTTCTTACCATCTCTACTGCTGCCGCCGCACGCGATAGGTCAAGCGATAACGGTTTTTCACAAAAAATGCCTTTTCCCGCTGCGGCCGCTCGCTCCATGTATTCCACGTGCGTTGGTGTTGGGGTACTAATGATTACTGCATCGATGTCCTCACGCGCAAATACTTCGTCAGGTGACTCGGTGATATTTTCTGCGCGGGCAAGAGTGGCAGCGCTCTGTGCTGCCTCCTTGAATGGATCACAAACGAGGGCAACCCGAACGTTTGGAAGCGACCCTAAGTTCCTTGCGTGTTCTTGGCCCGCCCGTCCCGCGCCCATCAGCGCGACAACAATTTCGTTTTTCATAAGATCAATCCGCCTCAGAGGTTCCTAGAGCGGCGAGATGCATCACCTTTTCTTCGGTTGCTTCCGGCCGAGTCAGTTCGCCGCTTATATGGCCATTTCGCATCACCAAAATTCGATCACGACTAGCGCGCCGAGAATCCCGATCTCTGGGGGGAGTCGTACGGTTCTATGCAGCACTACTCTCTCTGAATGGGAAGTGATTGCCAAAAGCCGGATCAGGGGAGGCCATTGTTAGTTACGAAGATTGTTCCACGAAATTAAAAACTGAGGAACGGCCCCACAGATCAATCGGTAGGTACATTCGAACTTGAGTCACCTGGGGTTCCTAAGGCCTCCGCGCCATTCCCTTGTTCAAGATACAAAACGTCAGCCGCAGAAAGTCGTGTTTCCACCGATTGCAAACAGTCACCCAAATCGCTGAGGTTCTTCGGACCGACCAGCGGAAAAACCGGGAAAGGCTGACTTCGGAGATACCCCAGAACCACCTGTCCAACGGTAAGCCCGTACTTGCGTTGGAGGTTACGGATACGCTGAAAACGGTCTCGATTTTCTTGGTGATCGAAAAGCAGCCTGACTCGCGCGTCCGCAGGTACTTCCATCAGGGTGCCCAGATCCAGGCGGCGGAAGTAACCATTCGCCTGTGTTAGATACGGAAAAGCAGCAACGCCCCGTGCGACGTGCCACCGTGCGAACGGCTCGTCAATGTAGTCCCAAGTCGGATCTGCATGGGCAAGATTAACCCTTGCCAAGCTCCACATATTCTGACTCGCAATGAAGCCTTTGATACCCAGCCGCTGCGCGGTCAGGTATGCTTCTTCGGCTCGACTCTGGGACCAGTTTGAAAAGCCAGAGTATCTAACCTTTCCGGCTCGTCGAAAGGACTCAAGCGTTTCGAGGACTTCCTCGATTGGGTAACCAGGGGCATCGCGATGCAGCCAGTAAATATCAATGCAATCAACTCCCAATCTTTTAAGGCTCGAGTTCAGATCTGACTGAATTTCTGCCTTTGACATGCGCGGGATGTGCATAGAATCCAAGTTTGGATGGGCTCCCTTTGTGGATAAGATGATCCGATCACGCATGCGACGGTCGCGTAACCATTCACCGATGACCCTTTCGCTCTGGTGTTCTCCCCCGGGAATCCAACGTGCATATAGTTCCGCGGTATCGATCACATTTCCTCCTGCTTCGATGTAGAAGTCCATTACTTGCATCGCCACGTCTCGACTGACCGTGCTTCCAAAGTAGTCTGTGCCGAGCCCTAGAACCGAAGCGACCAGGTCGGTTTTCGGGATATGAACTTTCAGCATATTCAATTGGCCTCGCCGTTTGGAAGCGTTTGACCATGGAGAATCTCGTAAAGGATTTCACGCGCGGAGGTCCGGCGGGTGCGTTTGACTGTAACGATATTGCCCCGGAAGAAGTTCACCACTCGATCCGCCAGATGGGTAACTTCTTCCAGGTCGGTTGAATAAAAGATGATTGTAAGTCCCTGGCCGGCTAGTTCTTTTAACCGCCTGTAAATTCCACTTCGAGCTCCGACGTCGATGCCTCGCGTTGGTTCGTTTAACAGCAGAAGCTTCGGTTGAGTTGCGGTGGCCTTAGCCAGTGAGACCTTCTGTTGATTGCCGCCACTCAATTGGGCGGTATTATCCGGCAACCGACGCACATCAATCTCAAATCCCTTGGCCAGTGTTTCCGCCCGGACGGATTCCTGTCGTTGCAGAATCAAACCGAAGCGACTAACGCTTTTCAAAATCGAGGCAGTTAGATTTCGGCGGACTGATGCCTCCAAAAAAACTCCTTTGGCCGCACGATCTTCCGAAACATAAGCGATTCCGCTATGCATTGCTTCGCGAACGCTCCCGAGTTTTGCCAGTGTACCGTCGATCAAAATCTCTCCTTCGTAGCGCTTTTGTAGTCCTGCTAACGTCTCGACCAAAAGATCTGCGCCAGAGCCCAATTGCCCGACCATAGCGGTTATCTCACCAGATTGAATCTCGAGACTAACGTTGTTGAAACAACCTTGGACACTCAGCTGTCGCAGCACAATTTTAGGGATAGACCCAGCAGGCGTGACTGGGTTCACTTCTGACTGCGAGTCTGGAATATCTCGACCGATCATGGCGTGGACCAACTCGGTCGAGGTGAGTTCTGGTGTTGCTTTAGTAAGCACCTTGCGTCCATTGCGCATGACGGTAACCCGATGGCTGAGCGCAAAAACCTCTTCCAGCCGGTGGCTGATAAACACGATCCCGGTTCCGTGCTGACAAAGCCAGCGCGCAGCACTGAAGACCCGTTCGATTTCGTTGTCAGAAAGGGTTGCGGTTGGTTCATCGAGCAGCAAAACGCGCGCGCCTCTCGCCACTCCGCGCGCAATTTCGACTAGTTGCCGTTCCGCTAAGGACAACTCATTAGCCTTAGCGTTCGGATCCACATGTCCTAACCCCAACGCCTTGAGATGATCTTGTACGGCCGGCAGGAATTTGGACCTCCAATAGATCTCGTCGATCTCCGATGATCCAAGCATGACATTGTCCAGCACCGACAAATGGGGAATGACAGATAGCTCCTGGTAGACGACTGAGATCAATCGGGGGTCCGTCCGGCGCCCTAAACGAAGCGGAGTTGAGTCTACCGTGACCTCGCCATGATCTGGAGCTACTAACCCGGCAAGGATCTTAACCAGCGTGCTCTTACCGGCTCCATTTTCACCACACAGCGCGTGAATTTCTCCGGCACGGACCTCAAATTCGACATTGTCTAACGCTTGGATACCGCCATAGTGTTTGGTAAGTCCCCTGGCGTGCAGCAATACATCGGACATAAGCGTGTGTTAGATCAGGTTACTTCTTGATCAGCTCACGTTATGCTCCGCACACTCCCACCGTCGACTCCCCAAACCGAGGACGTCACGAACGAGGCCAAATCAGAAGCCAGAAAAAGGATGACATTTGCGACCTCTTCAGGTTTACCCAGACGTCCTAATGGCAACTGGCGAAGCTTCATTTCGTGCTCGACGGCTTCCATTGGCGGTAGCGAATGGACTTTTCCTAATGTTTCCGCAAACCCCCCGGGTTTTGTCCAGAACGGCGTCCAAATTGGGCCGGGAGCAACGGCATTGATCCTAATCGTAGGGCCTTCTGCTCGGGCCAATCCTTTGGTTAAGGCTAATAGAGCCGCCTTTAAACAGCCGTAATCGATAGGATTCGGCTCCGGTTGTCGACCAAGATCAGACGCATTGTTCACGATCACTCCTGACCCCTTGCTCCGCATTATAGGGAGTACCTTTCGGGTCGCTCGGACCGCGCTCAGAAAATTGAGATCAAACGTCTTTCGCCATTCGTCGTCGGAGATGTCATCAAAGCGCCTAACACTGCCAGTTCCGACATTGTTTACCAGTACGTCTACTGTTCCGCCGAAAGGCTCCAGCACTTCGTCAATACCGGAATTGACTCCATCTTCAGTCGACAGATCTGCACTGACCAGACTTACGTTGATTTTTAGCGGTTTTACTTCGTCTGCAACTGACTGCAAACTGCTACGGTCCAGATCGAGCAAAGCCAAACTGGAACCCTCCTTGGCGAATGCCAGCGCTGTTGATCGGCCGATTCCACTGCCTGCGCCTGTAATCAAAACAACTTTGTTTAGTAGACCGGATTCCATCTTATAATGCTTTCTTTTCTTGTAACTTAACTTTTAGAAACCTTGGGATTCATTTGATTGAAGCGCCTTCCTCTCCCGTGCGAAAATCGAATCCAGTCGTTAAGCCTCCATCCGCTATCAGCTCTGCCCCATTGAAGGCGCTTGATTGACTTGACAGTAGAAACACCGCCGCCGTCGCGACCTCTTCGACACTCAGGATGCGTCCATATGGTTGGCGATTGGCTCTCGTTGCAATAAAGCGATCGCGATCCGCTGCAGAGTCCATGTGCCGTTTGAAAAGACCTGCAAGCATCGGTCCCGGGCTCAGCACGTTGACCCGGATCCCATGGCGAGCGTGATCAAGCGCGATAGTTCGCGCGAGTTGGCGCACCGCTCCCTTGGATGCACAGTAAGCAGCGAGTTGTTGCTCGGCAAAAGTAGCGTCAACGCTGGCAACGGTGACAATGGACCCGCAACCAATTTCTAACATGGCAGGAAGAACAGACTGGATTCCAAGAACCGTTCCGAAGACGTTGATACGGAACGCTTTTGTCCAGTGTTCTTCTGTAGTGTCTAGAACGTCGCCTACTTCAAGTATTGCAGCACAAGTGGCTAGGCCGATTGAAACTGGTTTATACGAGCGAACAAGTTTGACTGCTTCAAGCCAAACTTCCTGTTTGCTCACGTCGCCCTGAACGTGTCTGTAGTGTTTGCTGCCTTCGAGCTGAGGCGAGCCTTGGTCACGGTCAATTCCAATAGTGGTAACTCCAGAGCCGGCGAGGAGTTGACATAACTCCAAACCAAGGCCGGAGGCGGCACCCGAAACGACGACTACGTCCGGGATAGTCAGAGTAAAAAGTGAGGGCATCGGGGCTGGGTGAAGGACTTCGACGATCCTCTTTGTTCATTTCATGCCGATCTTGTCGACATACTCTGGAAGATTTTCCTTAGTAACAATCGGATTAGGCAAATATCGGATTGGATCGCCTTTTTTTCCATTGAGAAGGTCGACAACGGCTTCAGCGGCGTACCGTCCGTCATCGACGGGGGATTGAAGTACGGTGGCGTATTGCGTGCCGGCACTAATTGCGTGAACCCCTTCGATGCTACAGTTGCTTCCAACAAGAACCACTTTAGAAGGGTCCAAACCTGCTCTCTGAGCAGCAACAATCACTCCGGCAAGCATATTGTCTGCTTGAGCATAGACTCCTTTGACGTCCGGGTGCTGGGTGAACAACGCGGCCGCGGCTTCGGTCGATTTGGTTTGATCCCAGTTTCCAGGCTGAACACCAACGATCTTTATATCCGGCGCTTCTTTCTCAAGAGTCTTCTTGAAACCTTCGAGTCGCTGGATTTGAGGTGGCGTACCAGGCACGCCCTCAATAACAAATACTGTACCCGCTGCTCCAAAACCTTTTTCAGTAAAGCCTCGGATCATGGCTTTCGCGGCCTGTTCTCCATTGCCCGTGTCATTCGGCCCGGTATAGACATCCCAATATTCCGAATACTTTTTATCTGGCATCGAATTCGTGATGACGAGGGGGATGCCAGCCTTTTTAATTTTTCTAAGGGATGGCACTATGGCGCTAGCGTCAGAGGGCCAAAGCACAATGGCATCCGGTTTTTGAGCTATGACTTGGTCGACCTGAGTCGCTTGCGTCGCGGGATCAAAATTGTTGATTTTTGTGTCTACAGTGAGGCCGGCGGCTTTGGCAGCTTCAAGGAATGAACGCTGGTGAATCGCGCAATATTCGCATTCCTGAGATACTGTAAGGATCACGATTTTTGCTCCCTCCGCTTTTGCAGAAGCGAATCGCGGAGAGAGAATGGAAGTGGACAGCAGCAGCGTGGCAGCTGTCATTAGTCGGAGTGACTTTCTTATTGGGTGGAGCATGTTGTTGGTTCCTGGAAGACTATTGACGTATCTGGTTGTGTTAAGAATGTCCCTGTTTGAGCCTGAAAATGCGTTTTCCCCGCTGCTCTGTCATCGAGTCGAATAGTACGACGCCCAACAGAAGCAATCCGTTGGAGAGAAGAATGGTAGGTGAGTTCGCTCCCATGATACTCAATCCATTGTTGAGAGCTGAAAGAGTGAATGCTCCTAGTGCCATGCCGAGTGCGCTCCCAATTCCCCCGCTTAGGGCTACACCGCCGAGGATCGCCGCCGACGCGGCCTGAAGCATCAGATTATCTCCGAGTGTCGCGGATGCTGTCGCAAGACTCAGCGCCAGCAAAGATCCTGCAACTGCAGAGATACACCCGGAAAGAGCGAAGACGAGTATTAGCGTAAAAGTGACCCGGGCGCCTGCCGCTTCTGCAGCGAGCCGGTGACTTCCCGTCGCGTAAATATCCCGACCAATTTTCGTTTGCCCTAGAAAAAGCCACGCCAGGACAAACACTAACAAGGTGATTAGGCTACGGGGCGAAAGCGCAAACAGTATGGACTTCTCCAACCAATCTGCGACGTCCAGATTTTCATAGCTAACAACGCGTCCGCCAGCTATCCAAAAGGATAGACCCGTTAGCACAATCATCGTTCCAACGGTCACTACGAGAGAAGATATTCTCAGTGCTCGGAAAAGAATTCCGTTAGCTAGTCCAATCACAATCCCGAGGCCTGCAGCTACTGCTACCCCGAAAAAAGGATTCTCTTGGCCCAGTTTGACGGCGCAAAGCCCGGCAAGTGAAACCATCGACCCAACGCTCAAGTCGAACTCACCGGCGATCATCGTGAGACCAAGCGCCAGTGTAAGAAGGCCCAACAGCGCAAAAGCTTGCATTAACGCAAATAGATTGCCTGCTGTAAGAAAGTGCGGCGCACTGAACGAAAACAACATCACGATCGCTGCGGCCAGGAAAAATTGGAAATGGATTCTGTTAATACGCATGCTGGTCGCTTTGTTTAATGAGTTTGTCAGTGGCTATTTCCTCGAGCTTCTCGCCGCGAAGTGAGCAATCGTTACGGACAGGAGGACGACTAGTCCTTTCACCACCAGCTGGATTTCGTAAGCTAGGTTGAATAGAAGCAGAATGTTCCCAACGATCGAGAGAAAGAGCGCGCCAAAAGCAGCGTCGGAGACCTTTCCGCGCCCCCCCTTGATCGATACACCTCCGATCAGTACTGCAGCAATGGCGTCGAAATCTAAGCCTGCGCCCAATTGCAAATTCCCTTCGCTAGCCTGCGAAGCGAGAAGGGCGCCAGACAATCCGGCTGCCACGCCTGCGAGGCTATACGCTAATACTACGCAACTGTGGGTGCGAAGTCCGGCAATCACCGCCGCCTTCGGATTGGTTCCAAGCAACCTGATTTCACGACCAAATACGGTGAAATCAATCAGAAACTCGTAGACCAGGACGACTCCCAGCAGAACCAGGAGTTGGTTGGGAATGTAAGGCAGTAATTGCCCGACTCCGAGCCACGATACGTCGCCGACGCCAAGGATGGTTTGTCCATTAGAATAGAGTGATCCCAGTCCGGTAATGATGGATGCGACCGCGATGGTGGTAATTATTGGATTACATTTTGCCGCACCGACCAATAGCCCCTGAATGAAACCAATCACGCCGCCCAAGACGAGGGTCGCGAGCACCGCGATCAAGAGCCCATGATTGAGTGTCGATGCAAAAACGAGTGTTGCCACGGCACTAGTTGCCCCGATCGAAAGCATAAACAGATTTCCGCTAAGCGTGATTAGCGTTAGTCCAGCCGCAGCCGTACCGGTCGCGCACGTGGCATACACTATCGCGCGTACATTTCCCGGGTATCTGAACGCTGGTAGGCCGATCACCGCAACGACTACAAGAACTAAAGCGGCTAGTCGTAGACCTGTGGCATGAATTCGTTCAGAACTGAATTGGGTCTTCAGCCAAGACGGTACGATCTGATCCTGGACAGTCGACGCTGCCGCAATTCCTCTAGCTAACTGCATTTTGTTCTTTCGGGGGATAGCGTTTCGGGCGGGGTAGCAAGGGCCAGAGGCTGTCTCCCCGATTGCTCGCAGGAACATGGCTCGGCTCTTTAGGTTCACTGTGCGCTATACGCACAGCTGTTCGTATAGCGCAGTATATAAGCCTCCTCATTTTGCTGTCAAATGCTATTCTTCATATTGGCCCGGACGCCATTCGATCGACGGCTGTTTGACAAGACCACTCCACCGACATACGCTGGCCGCACAACTGTGCGTATAACGCACCGAATCGGTTACGATGAAAAAGACAGACTTGGAACTACTGCCGTCGTATTTCACCCTAGCGGGTGATATCTATCCCTTCGGGCCAACAGAGATTAGCCCAATTCCCTTTCGGGAACGTGTCGAGGAGGCCGCAAAAGCTGGCTACAAGGGCTTTGGTCTTATACTTCCTGATGCCCAATTTACGGCCCAGAAGTTAGGGGGCTACGCCGAGATGAAGAAGATCCTGGACGACAATGGGATCAAGCATGTCGAGTTTGAATTCCTGCCCGATTGGTTTCGAACTGATGAGCGACGCAAACAATCAGATGTGTGGCGTAAGGAGTACCTTGAGGTGTGTGCAGCCTTGAGCGCCCGAGATCTTAAGGTAGCGCCAGGCCTTGGGATCGATATCGCTCATCCGACTCCGCAAGAGCTTGCCCCTCAAGTAAACGTGATGCGTGATGAATTTGCAAAGCTCTGCGAAGAGGCCGCTCAGTATGGACCCACAAAGATGATTCTTGAGATTATGCCGTTTAGCAACGTGGCAGACATCAAAACCGGTCGAGCCATCGTAGAAGGTGCGAACCAACCTAATGGCGGACTGCTCGTCGACGTTTGGCATATCGGTCGAGGCGGCGTCGACTATGAAGAGATCAACACCATCAAACCTCAGTTTATCGGCGCCGTCGAACTAGACGATGCTCCCAAAGAATTGCAGCGTACACTGTGGGAAGATACCATTTACGGTCGCCTTTTGCCGGGCGAAGGGGATCTTCAGGTGAAGTCCTTCGTGAATACCGTGAAGGCTACTGGCTACAATGGCGTTTGGGGTGTCGAAATCCTTTCAGAGCACTATCGCAAGCTGCCGCTGGCTGAAATAGCAAAGCGATCATTTGATGCTGCTATTGCACAATTCGAGCCATAGCCGATGCTCCCGGCCGGCAAAGTCAGCAACTCTCAATTGGGTTTTGTCGGATCCACTGATCTCTCAGTCGCCACGAATTTGTAAAAGTCCTTTTCGCTGGATCAATTCGGGGCGAACTGTGTTAACCTGTTCGCATTGCGAACATCGTTATGAGAAAGAACCACAAATCGCCGACCGAGTCTCCACAATCTTCCAAACCGCGTCGGACCCGCTCGGAAAATGGAGATTTTGTGAAATCGCTGGAGCGGGGGCTTGCGGTAATTCAAGCCTTTGGAGCTGATAACCCTCGGCTTTCCCTAAGCGATGTCGCGCGGTTGACTGAGATGACGCGGGCGGCCGCCCGGCGTTATCTGCTGTCGCTTAAACAACTCGGATTCGTCGGGAGTGATGGCAAGCTTTTCTGGCTAGAACCTCACGTTCTAAACCTTGGTTACTCGTATCTTTCTTCCGTGAGTTGGGTCGACTTCGCTCAACCTATTCTGCGCGACGTAGCCGATCGTCTTAGCGAAAGTTGCTCGGCCTCGGTGTTGGATGGGACCGAGATTGTCTACGTCGCACGCGTGCAGGCTTCTCGAATTATCAGCATCAATTTAACGGTTGGAACGCGCCTCCCGGCGGCCGTGACCTCGATGGGACGTGTGCTCTTAGCTGGGCTCTCGCCGGACGAGCTAAATCGCACACTCGCTGCGGTGAAGCTCCACCGCTACACGGAGAACACCGTTAGAAGTATCGAAGAACTGAGGAAGATTCTACAGACAGTCCGTGATCAGCAGTACGCATACGTTGATCAAGAACTGGAAAACGGCTTGCGCTCAATTGCGGTCCCGATCGTGGGAAGTAGGGGAGAGACGATCGGAGCCGTGAATATTGGGGCGCACGTGATTAGGGTGAAAAAGGCCGATATGGTTGGCCGTAACCTTGATGTGCTTCGTGAGGCTGCGGCTAAGATATCGGCGCAAAGCCGGGTTCGACCTGTCTGACGGGTCCGATGCTCAGCGATGCTGTTGGGCTTCGCGCGACAACCAGTTAGGAGCATAAGTCCTGGAAGGCGGGCATCACGCGCAGTCAGATCCTTACTATTCCTTCTTCCGATTCAGGAGGTTAGTTTTGTTCAATTGCAACCCGGTCGCAGGTGAAGGTCTCATCCTCGGGAGGGCGTCAGGAAGTCATCTCGTGAGAATGTTTTGACAGAGACTTAGTTTTCTATAAAGTGTCCGCTATACGCAAAGATGTGCGCTATGCGTACAGACGCGAACTAGATCCCATGGCTGAGATTCTCCCCTTAAACAAAGCAGTCGAAGAATTGATTCATGATGGCGCACATGTTGCTCTAGAGGGTTTTACTCATCTCATCCCTCACGCAGCGGGCCACGAGATCATCAGGCAAGGAAGACGGAACCTGACGCTTTACCGGATGACTCCAGACCTTGTCTATGACCAGATGATTGGAATGGGGGTGGCACGCAGGCTCGTGTTTTCTTGGGGAGGTAATCCTGGAGTCGGCTCCCTACACCGATTCCGGGATGCCATTGAAAACGGCTGGCCATGCTCGTTAGACATCGAAGAGCGCAGCCACGCAGATTTATCCGGTGCCTACGTAGCCGGCGCTTCGGGACTGCCGATGACTCTGTTGCGAGCCTATCGTGGTTCCGATCTGGCGCGCTACAATCAACAAATCAGACTTATTACCTGCCCCTTTACCGGGGAGGAACTCACGGCAACTCCTTCAGTGCGGCCGGACGTGACCGTGATCCATGCTCAGCAGGCCGACCGCAAAGGAAACGTGCTTATCTGGGGAATCCTTGGAGTCCAGAAAGAAGCCGTGCTAGCGGCCAAAAATGCGATTGTCACTGTGGAAGAGGTTGTTGAGAGGCTAGATCCTGCTCCGAATGCTTGCGTTCTTCCGAGCTGGATCATAACCGCTGTTTGCGTCGTTCCTGGCGGTGCGAGCCCGTCTTACGCCCAAGGCTACTACGAACGTGACAATGCCTTTTATAAGGCTTGGGACAACATCAGCCGGTCAAGGGAAGACTTCCAAGGATGGATGAAGCGGCACGTGCTGGAAACTGACTCATTTGAGGATTTCCAGAAAATCAAAGCTGAAACAGCTCAGGAAGTCACCTCATGACCACTCAACCTTATTCTGCGGACGAAATCATGACGGTTTCGGCGGCGCGCTTGTTGAAAAATGGAGCAGTTTGTTTCGTTGGCATCGGGTTGCCGTCAAAAGCGGCGAACCTGGCTCGACTCACGCACGCGCCCGACGTTGTCCTTATCTACGAGTCGGGTCCAATCGGAGCCAAGCCTTCGGTTCTGCCACTTTCTATCGGTGACGGAGAATTATCGGCGACAGCGGACACCACCGTCTCAACCGCAGAAATCTTTACATATTGGCTTCAGGGTGGCCGGGTCGACATCGGTTTCCTGGGCGCCGCTCAGATTGACCGCTTTGCTAATATTAACACGACCGTAATTGGGCCATACGATAAACCCAAGGTACGACTACCTGGGGCAGGAGGTGCACCAGAAATTGGTGCTTCGGCCAAAGAAGTCTTAATCATCCTGCGACAAAGCCAAAAGGCATTTGTCGATAAAATAGATTTCACCACTACCATTGGTCACGGAGAAGGCTACGACCATCGCGTCCGCCTCGGGTTGTCTACGAAAGGACCGACGTCCGTCATTACTGATCTCGGAATACTAACTCCCGATAAAGACTCCAGAGAATTAACTCTGACGAGTATTCACCCCGGAGTCACATTGGATCAAGTGAGGGCCGCTACTGGTTGGGATCTCAAGATTGCAGACCGCCTTGAAGTAACCGGCGCTCCGAACGCGAATGAACTCCACGTGCTACGCGATTTGGAGGCACGGACTGCAGCTGCTCACAAAGGAGATTGAAAATGGATAATTTTGTTTACGAGGCGCTACCAACCCGGGTGATCTTTGGCGCAGGAAAGCTCGAAACACTCGCTGCTGAAGTCAGCAGACTCGGATCAAAGGCGTTGGTGTTATGCACACCTGAACAGAAAAGCGCCGCTCATGAGGCAGCCCAGATGTTAGGTGCGCTCTCGGTAGGGATCTTTGACAGAGCCACGATGCACGTGCCCATAGAAACGGCTCGCGCCGCGCAAAGCGAGGCAAGCCGTCTTGGGGCGGATGTCTACGTTGCCATCGGCGGTGGATCAACCACGGGTTTGGGCAAGGCGATCGCCCTTGAGTCTGGGAAACCTATCGTTTGTGTACCGACCACGTATGCAGGGTCCGAAATGACTCCGATTTGGGGCCTGACCGAAAACGGAGTCAAGAAAACGGGCAGAGACATTAAAGTTCTCCCACGGACGGTCATCTACGATCCGACTCTGACCCTCTCGCTCCCGACAACGTTATCCGCCACTTCCGGGATGAACGCGATCGCTCACTCGGTTGAGGCATTGTACTCACAGAATCGAAATCCGATCGTCAGTTTAATGGCAGAAGAGAGTATTCGCTCTCTTGCTCGCAGTTTGCCTCGTGTTGTCCAGGAGCCAAAAAATCTGGAAGCGAGGTCGGAGGCGCTGTACGGCGCCTGGCTCGCTGGAATTTCTTTAGGCTCTGTCGGGATGGCTCTGCATCACAAACTTTGCCACACTCTTGGGGGCAGCTTTAATTTGCCCCACGCCGAGGTACACACGGTCATTATTCCTCACGTTACGGCGTATAACCGTGATGCAGCGCCTGAAGCGATGCGACGGATAGCGGCGGCGTTGGGTCAATCGGATGCAGCCGAAGGCCTTTTTCAACTTGAGCTCACCCTGGGTACGCCGACAAAACTCTCCGATCTTAGAATGAAACAAGAGGATCTGGATTTGGCGGCCGAGTTGGCGTCCCAAAATCCGTATTACAATCCTCGTCCTGTCACGCGCGGCGGTATTCGTGCATTGCTCGAAGATGCGTTCTTTGGCAATCACCCACGCTGAGCAGCTTAATTTGTGAACTGAAGTCATATGGCCGAAGCATTTATTTGTGGGGGTCTGAGAACACCAATCGGGCGGTACGGAGGCGCGTTGGCATCGATTCGTCCCGACGACCTCGCTGCATTTGTAGTCCAACAGCTGATAAAACGGTTTCCGGGAGTAGCGTGGGACTCTCTAGACGACGTTGTTTTAGGTTGTGCTAATCAGGCCGGCGAAGACAACCGCAATGTGGCCCGCATGGCCACGCTGCTAGCCGGCCTCCCTGACGGAGTGACAGGCTCAACCGTAAATCGGCTCTGCGGCTCGGGTCTCGACGCGGTGGGAACCGCTGCCAGGGCGATACGAGCAGGGGAGGCGGACCTAATTATCGCCGGAGGGGTGGAATCCATGTCCCGGGCTCCTTTCGTACTCGCAAAGGCCGAGAGCGCTTATTCTCGGGACGCCGTTGTTTATGATACAACAATCGGTTGGCGCTTCATAAATCCTGAATTGCAGAAAATATACGGCTCGGATTCCATGCCGGAAACCGGCCAGAACGTGGCTATAGAGTTTAAGGTAAGCCGACAGGATCAGGACGCTTTCGCCTTGCGGTCTCAGCAACGTGTCGCAAAGGCACGATCCAACGGACGTTTTGCCAAAGAAATTGTGCCGATCTCAGTTCCGCAAAAAAAGGGTGATCCGCTTGTCGTCTCCCTGGACGAGCATCCGCGGGAAACCTCACTGGAGGCTCTTTCAAAGCTAAAGAGTATTGTTGGGTCTGATGGAACGATTACTGCCGGCAATGCGTCGGGCGTTAATGATGGCGCGGCGGCCGTACTTTTAGCGTCGGAAGGCGCCGTGTCACGTTTCAATCTTACTCCGCTTGCCAGGATCCTGGGGATGACAACAGCGGGCGTCCCTCCTCGAATCATGGGCATCGGACCGGCGCCCGCAACTAGGAAACTTCTTGAGCGACACGCACTTAAAATTGCTCAAATCGATATCATCGAGTTAAACGAAGCCTTCGCCAGCCAAGCGCTGGCAGTACTAAGGCTTCTTGGGATCCCGGATGACGCTGAACACGTGAATCCCAATGGAGGTGCTATAGCACTAGGTCATCCGCTCGGAATGAGCGGAGCCAGGCTAGCTCTGACGTCTGCACTCGAACTCCGCGAGCGAAATGCTCGACTGGCGATCGCAACGATGTGCATCGGAGTTGGCCAAGGTATCGCGGTACTACTAGGAGCTCCCTAGTCGACCGCGATGCAATAGTAGGGATTCACGCGCTTTTTCGAACTTTGGGAGGATCAACCTACCCGCTTACGAAAAGCGCGTATTTCGATTTGTCGCCATATATTCGCCTGGTTGAAGGGGTCGTTCGCGACGAATCGCTCCAAAGCCTGCCGGTCCTCCGCTTCAACAAGGAAGAAACTCCCGATCATCGTCTTATCGTCATCTGTGACCAATGGTCCGGACATGATTGTCTTGTGCGAAGCGTTGGCCAAATAAGCCTTGTGCGCCTCGTAATGTTGGAGTCGAACAGCCTCATGTTCGGGCCTGTCTAAGCAAAATATAACAAACAACATAGCCGGGGTATCGATCGTTTTTCGGTTGAATTACTGGTCGGGGGGGCGAGCCCTCGCTTTCGGCACGATATTGACATCGCCGCTGAAAGTGCGCAACTCGCATTCTTGTACGGCATACGTACGTCTGATCAACTTTCTAATCCCCTTTAAAGGGGGCCGACTCAACCCTGCGATGGGCGCCCTTTGATATGCAGCGACGCATTTCAACAATTGGAGAGCCGCAGCCTGGTTTCACCGTTTGACAAACTAGGTAGGCACGAATAGTTTTTAATGCGAACAGATGTGCGCATTGCGCACATCGTTATCCCCAAGTAAACCTCTATGAACCCCCAAGACGGCGCCGTTCACGCGACCACCAGCACGGCCGAAATGATCACGCAGAGTACATTGGCTTCTTTCCAAAATACCAAAGACCCTCGTACCAAAGAGCTTTTGTTGGCGGCGGCCAAACATTTGCACGCTTTTGCCACTGAGGTTGGTTTTACCACTCCGGAGTTGATTCGCCTGGCCGAGATTTTGACGACCGCCGGGCAGATTTCCGATAGTTCACGTCACGAATTTCTATTGATGAGTGACGTGATGGGTCTCACGATGGTAGTGGACTATCTGACGAATAAAAAGCCGGCGGGTGCCCACGAAAGCAGCGTATTAGGACCTTTTTACAGGGCAGACGCTCCGTGGACAGAGATGAATGGGGATATCTCTCGTCAACAAAATTGCGGTACCCCGGCGCATTTCTCCGGTCGCGTTCTATCTCTTGACGCTCAGCCTATCGCTGGCGCAGTGCTTGATGTCTGGCAGGTAGCTGGGAACGGTTTGTACGAAAATACTGATCCGGATCAATGCGAGTTTAACCTTCGTGGTCGCTTGAAGACCGGAGCCAGTGGCGAGTACTCCTTTTGGAGCGTCAAACCGGTACCATATCCCATTCCTGTAGACGGCCCAGCGGGACTGATTCTTAAGGCCGCAGGCAGACACAATATGCGACCTGCTCATGTGCATTTTATCGTTTCAGCTGAAGGCTACCAGACAGTTATTAGTGAACTCTTTACCAGTGACGACCCGTACGTCGAAGGTGATGCAGTTTTCGGGGTGAAGGAATCGCTGAAAATCGAATACCAACTGCATGAGAGTGCTGAAGATGAAGGGAAGTATGGTCGGCCGTGCCCGTTCTACACGGCGACTTACGACTTTGTGCTGGTTCCGGGCAGAACCAAGCAAGAAATCGCGTTTTCGGCTGGCCGCGCTTAGAGAGAAGTAGGCTTTGGAGAGGATCCTTGGTTTCGAAGTTTTCTCACCGAGTTTCCGAGCGTGCCTTCAGAAATTCAGTGGCCATGCGATAGTTGGGTTGACCACTCAGCGTAGTGAAGTGAGCGCGGAAAAGCTCCCCAGTCTTTTCATTGAGAACTTCAAAAAGTGCGAACAGGCGCGGACTAAGAAGTAAGCGCTGCCGGCCCAATGATCTAAGCGCATCCTCAGGCTTTATGAAAGGGATTCGACCTGCTTGTTACCGCCCCCGAGAACGAAGGGGTCCAACGGATTGTATGCGTTCCGGGTAAAGAAAATCTTGATATAGTCGAATCTTTGCGCCGAACTACGCTCGCGAGAAAGGCAAATCTTGGGATCCAGGAGAAGGCCGCAGAATGAGCATGTCACCAAAGCGACTGCCTGTTTATTCGTGCCGAGTCGCGGCCCGGTGCTGGACAGGTGGAGAGTAGACGTGTTCGGGATCGCTGGCAATCGTGTGCCTGCTCCCGTTGGCCTCGTTCAACTCCACAACCAGGACGTTGATAGCGAGCAGAAAGCCGATCGTTAGAACGCAAACGCCTAACAGTACGAGCTTGAGAGAGGAGAACGGGCTAAATATCAGAAACCATCTCATAACGGGACCCTGTTAGTATTGAACACCATTATGTAGCGTTTGGCTGGTGATTGTAAAGCCGGCGCGACTTGCACCGGCTAAATGAGATTAATGCCAGCTGGAGCTAAGTTCCGTTCGTGGACCTTCCTTTGCTGTTCGGTCTGCTCAATACTGTTCTTAAGGAACGGCCGGATCCGGCTCGCAACATCACCGCCAGCCTGAAAGGATGCCTTGAGGTCTTCGCGAATTGCGATTCTCCGCGATACAGGCAAATCAGGCCGCAGTAATTTGGCTATTTCCGATGCGGCTTCGTTCGGGGTCATGGTTTTGTCGGCTACGGCTGCGCACAGAAGGTCAAGCGCAGCTTCCTGAGGAGTCATTGTTCCGTCCAGTACGGCTCGACGCACTTTCGCGTAATCGCTGTCGTAATCACCCTGGACATCGGCTTGTCGGCTCACGACCTCTTTATAAGATCGTTCACCAGTTTGGTTTTTCTCCGGAGCGACTAGGTCGGCAGCATCATCTTGGTAATTTTGAGATCTCTGCAGGTTTTGCTCCTCCAACTTTCGTGCCAGCCGGGCTAAGGACTCGCCGAACTCTCCGATCTGCTTGATTAACCTTTCTATTTCCTGGGTATCGTCGCTCATAAGATCTGTTTTCTCCGGTTCTGATTGCGAATCTCAGTTCCAGTTAGCATCTTGAGGGAAATCCTTTTGAATTGTCCCGGCCGGCCCGCATGAACAAGAACGGCCCGATAAAGCGGCATTTCGCGGAGCCGGAACGGGTGGCACTTATAATCTTCGGTGTCCTGGTAGGAATACGTGACGCCTCGACTCCCAACTGAGCGGCTGCGTTTCTTTACGATTTTCTTTCCAATGAAAGCGGCGCTCTGTTTCGCGCACTCTTCGTCTGCGGCGCGAAAAATCATCCGGTTGCGTAAGTTGAGGACGAGGACATTGGCCTGGTCTTTGTTGGCGTGCGACGGCAATAGAGAAACATAGCTCTGAGTCAGCACGATTAGGGCGACTTTGGCTTCGCGGATTTTACCTGAGACGGAATAGTCGCTCATTCCGCCGACAGACGATGTGACCACGTCCTGGAATTCTTCGCCGACCAGGACCAGGAGATTCTTTTTCCAAAAGGCGAGCGGATCGGACGCTTTGAGATCGAGGCGACGAAGTCCGTGTTGATAAAAGAGTAACTTCAGAATCGAGAAAACGTATTTGCGCTCGTGTGCGTACTCTTCGCTGATTGAAAGGCAGATCTTTCTGCCCTGGTCGACCTGATCGATAGAGATAGTATCGGGTTCCTCTGAACAGAACACTTCGGCAACGGCCGGCTGCTGATACGGAGCCAGAAAATTGCCGATGGTTCCGAGCTCACCTTCGCTCTGGCCCTCACTTTTGAGATTCAGGTAGAATGTCTCGAAGTGTTGGACCAGCGGTAAGAGTTCCTGCGCCCGTGGATGCTCAGTGACAGTATCCAACGTGTTTTTTAGATGGTCCTTGTTGGCCAGGAGATTGTAAGCGGTACGCAGATTGAACGGGAGCTCCAGAGCGCGCATCAGCTCGAGGCAACGGGCGATATGTTCCATGGCGCGCTGATTGAAGAAATCGGAATTGCC
>JAFAHI010000638.1 GCA_019237325.1 Verrucomicrobiota bacterium
GACCGCGGAAGTCAGTAAGCCAAGGGAGAACCCAAAAACGGCTGACGCAGCGATAATGAACGGGCTGGCGGGCAACAAACAGAGGCTTGAAGCCGCGATTAGGACCGCAAACAGAGCAGCGCCGACTACACCCAGTCCTCCGAGCCAGGCTGAAACATGCTCCAGCGCCGGCACCAAAGGAAAAAAATAAGCCGCCGTCGCGAGTACGATTACCCTACCGGCTGCGACGATCAACTTGGCCTTAATAGACGACAACACACGATACTAATGGCTAGCATCCGACGGACCTCGACCCGCCTCGCCTGCTTTCACACCGTAATTACTTTACAATGTGGGTATTTACCAAACGCGTCAGCTCGAACATGTCGACTTCTTTCTTGCCGTTAAAAACGACTTCGAGCGCTGCGTCAGCTTTGATCTGCTTTTTGTCTTGGAGCTTGTGCTTTTTGATATATTCCCAAACTTTTTTGGTAACTTCAGTTCTTGGCAGCGGAGCGGACCCCACGATTTTTGCCAGCGCTTCATCGGGTTGAACCGGTTTCATGAACGCGCTGTTTGCTTTGCTTTCGTTGGACATAGGATGGCATTAAAAAACGGCTATCGGTGAATCAACCATAAATTCCTCTCGCTAGCGAGGGGAATCACCCGTTTTTAGCATCCTTTGCCACTCTGGAAAACAGCTCGTTTGCCTCCGCAAGTGTCTCGTGGCTCCCAATATCGTACCAAGTCCCGGCAATGGGATAGGTAAAAACATCGGTCCGCTCGTGCAGCCATTGGACAAATCGGCCCGGCTGATCGGGATTATTCCCCTCTGCGATATAGGCGTTCAGCCTGCGGAGGACTTCCGGCCGATAGTAGTACAATGCAATTCCACAGATCGTACTGGTCGGGTTTTCCGGTTTTTCGGTGAATTTGGTAATAATACCGGCGGGATTCGTGGTTAATTCGTTGTATTTGCGAGCCTGATCGAGGGTTTGGACATTGTAAACTCCCAAGGTTGCTTGATGCTCGTGTCCAAATTCGGCAAATCCCGCTAGTGATTCGCTAAACAGGTTGTCACCAGCGACGATCAATAGATCCTCGGAAAATAAATTGGCCTTGTTGGCGGCAAAATAAATGTCCCCGATCGCACCCAGCTTATCCGAATCTGAGTTTGAGCCGTCGTTGATCACCTCAAACTTTAAGGATCGGTTGCCCCGATAGGTTTTGGCCCAATCTGCAAAATCGTGCTCAAACCGGTTGTTAGTCACGATGTAGACGGCTTCTAAAGCGGTGATCGGCTCAAGTTGCTCCACCACCCACTGAATGATTGGCTTTCCCGCGACCGGAAGCAGAGGCTTTGCCCGATTTAGAGTAAGCGGGTAAAGCCGAGTGGCGTATCCCGCGGCCAAGATCAGAGCATTCATTCAGATAGCCAATAGCCGCAGCCCGCAAAATCACAACGTCAAATCTGATACGGTAGGGACGAGCTCCTGCTCGTCCGCTTTTAGACATTCGGTTCATTTTCGCGTCCCAAAATATCCGGACGAGCAGGAGCTCGTCCCTACCGTTGGTCTATTCCCCGAAATACCGTTGGAATAGCTCAATCAGTCCTTTAACCGTCGTTTCTGCCCTGAACTTTTCTTTAACGACGGCCAAACCGTTCTGGCCGTAGCGCTTTCGCAGGTCGGCATGTTCAGCCAGGAAAGCGATCGCGTCCGCCAACGCATCGGCATCGCCCTCCGGGACGATTAACCCATTGGCTTGATGGGTGACGATCTCTCCGATTCCACCTAATCCGGTCGCTATTACTGGAAGCCCGCTCGCCATCGCTTCAATGATAACGGTGGGGAGATTGTCTCGATCACCGCTCCCGTCTTCAACGGCTGGGAAAACGAAAAGATTACTTTGGGCCAGAAGCTCGACAATTTCCGGCTGAGCTTTCGGGCCGGTCAGTTCGACGAACTTGCTGAGTGCGAACTGGTCGATCAATTGGCGCAAAGGAACATGCTCGGGGCCTGCGCCGACGATCCGGCAGCGCAATTGTAATCCTTTTGAGACCAACATGTTACATGCGCGGACTAGCCCGTCGAAACCTTTCTTGGGGATCAAGCGACCGATTGCGAGCATTTCCAGAGAGCCGGCCTCCGGATCGGCCTGACGGAATGGGTCCAGGTCTAGCCCGTTATAAACCCGATGAATCTTGCCGGCAGACTCAGGGAATTTTAATTGGAGGTATTGGGTGCTGAAGTCAGTCTCAGTCGCAACGAACTCCGCGTCCTGAATTAGTTGCCCGAGCGGCAAGCGTTGGTCCCGCTTTTCGACAAAAATATCGTTGGCATGGCCTGTGAAGCTATATGGGATCCCGAATAAGCGCTTGGTCCACCATGCAGTCCGGGTGGCCATACCGGCAAAATGAGCGTGCAGTGCGGTAATTCCTTCCTTTTCGAGCACCGGACCTAAATGAATGGCCTCATGGAAGCGATGCTTATCCCTCGGATCCTGTTTTGGGTTCCAAGTATGGGAGAACCGTTGCGCGGCCAGGCGGGTTAACACCTTGAACCGCAGACCGTTAGAATCGGGGAGATAACGGATGTCCACGCCGTTTAAAGGGATGTTAAGCGGCCGGTCATCGTTGGGTCTGCGGATCGAAAAAACCGGAACCCGCAGGTTTTGCCGGTAGAGCTCCGCCACTTCTCGAGCGCAGAAGGTCTTTGTGAAAGCGGGGAACCTTTCAAACAGGTAGGCAAGCCGGCGCACCAAGGGTTCTTAGTCTTGGTTCTAGAGGAGAACAAGGGGGGAGTTCGGAGAGGGAGCGTGCCAGCGGTCAACTGGAGGGGAGCCGCTTTGGATCGTACCCGAAGATCTCGTCCGATTCTTTCCGGCACGAGGAAGGCGTAATATGGTGTTAAACAGGCGGCTCCCGGGAACTACTCGATCTGCTCAACGCGTCAAAAGACCCTATCACGTGTCGAAACATTCCCGGGAGCCGCCTGTTTAAATAGGTTTGCGGTCATGCACGGCGCCTAGAAGAAATATAGTGGGTCTTTTGCGCACGACCCAAAGCGGCTCCCCTCCAGGCCTGGTGCGCCTCCTTTTCCTTGTGAAAAGTTTCACAAATTACTTGCCATAATGGCTAGGTCTTGCTTTTTTACCGAGCCTACCCCTCCGGCCTTAGGCGTTCTTTGTCTTTTGCTGTTTAGAGATGCGGGATTATTGTCTTCAGGCCGGTGAAGTACCCCTAAATTTATGCAGGCCACCATTATCGTCGCCGCCGGTGAAATCACGGTGCAGCCAAATAGGCTTTTGCCAAGTCTCGGCTGGTTCACCAATTCGTTTGTTTTCACGGTGATCGTCACGGTCCTGATTATCATTGTGGCACGTTCGGCTACTCGCAAGATGGACCTAGTCCCGAGCGGAGCCCAGAATTTCATTGAGGCGCTGGTGGAAACGCTCTACGGGACCTTTGAGAACATTGTTGGTCGTCACATGATCACAAAGGTGTTCCCGGTGATCGCGACACTTTTTATCTTCATTTGTGCCGCAAATTGGATTGGCCTGGTTCCGGGAGTGGGGTCCGTTGGGTGGGGTAAACCTGGCCCTGGCCTCTTTAGCCTTACCGAAATTGATCGCCCCCTGTTGCGGCCGGCGGACGCCGATCTCAACATGACGCTCGGGATGGCGGTCATGTTCATGATCTTGTGGTTGTTCTGGACCCTTCGGGATGTAGGTCTGCTTGGCTTCCTCAAAGAAAACTTCGCCCCGAAAGGTGAGGTCAAAGGATGGCTAGGACCATTCTTAATCGTCATCTTCTTGTTCGTCGGGTGTATTGAGATTCTTTCGATCCTCTTGCGTCCGGTCTCCCTGTCGCTCCGGCTTTTTGGTAATATTTTCGCCGGCGAGACGCTTCTACATACGATGACGACCCTGGGGTTGGCGCTACCGGCGCCGCTAGGTTGGATCGCGTCGGTTCTTTTTCCGCTACCCTTCTTTTTCCTCGAGCTGCTGGTTGGAATTCTGCAGGCATTGGTCTTCTCGGCGCTTTGCGGAGTCTACATCCGTCTCTCGACTAGCCATGCCGCACCCGAAGGAGGGGGCCACTGATGAATTTCTTACCGGGACCATCCAAGAGCGTGGGCGGTAAGAGCATCCGATAGAAAACAACCCAAAGAGATAGAGAAGACAAAGATTATGACATTAGAACTACTTCCGATGTTGGCGGACGCAGCCCAGGGTGGGAACATAGCGGCAACCTTGCCCCTGGCTTTCGCTGGTGGCGGAGCAGGTATCGGCGTTGGTTTGGTTGGAGCAAAGGCCGCCGAAGCCGTCGGGCGCAACCCGGGCGCATTTGGTAACATTTTGACTATGGCGATCATCGGAATGGCATTGGCAGAGGCCATTGCTATTTATGGTTTGGTCGTTGCTTTCATAAAATAAATAAGAACTGTACTTGCTGTGGGGAAGAACTTCCCCACAGCCCCCCGCGAATCGCTCTTTGATCTATGAATGTCGCCGAACAGTTTGGGGTCTACTGGCCCAACTTGATCGCTCAGATCATTCTCTTCTTCATTGTTTATTGGGTTTTGAGCAAGTTCGCCTTCAAGCCGATTATGGCGATGCTCGAAGAACGGCGACGGCGGATTGAGGAAGGCCAGATCAACGCGGAAAAAATTAAGCAACAGCTTGCAGAGGCCCAAACCAAGTACGAAGAAACGCTCGCCCGCGCAAATGCCGAGGCCCAGCGCCTGATCGAAGAGGTCAAGGCCAGCGGCGAGAAGCTCGCGGACGAAAAGCGACAGGCTGCTCTAGCTGAAGCCCAGGAGATTGTGCGGAGGACTCATGAATCCCTCAGCCTGGAACGCGAAAGAACGATGGCCGAATTGAAAAAGGAGGTGGGCCGTCTGGTAGCCGAAACCACGGAAAAGGTAACCCAGAAAATTTTAACCCCGCAGGATCATCAGAAAATCAACGAAGAAACGGCCCGGCAAATCGCGGCCTAATTCCCATGAGAACGAC
>JAFAHI010000700.1 GCA_019237325.1 Verrucomicrobiota bacterium
ACTAATTCTTCGTCTTCGAGCAGATGCAGGTCTTCCATGCTGCGGCCGGTGGCCGAAGGACGGGACGCGCTTTCAATTCCGTCTCCCTGATTTGTAACCTTTAAACTGCCCACGGTAAACTCGGAATGTACACGAATAGGAGTGGATGACACTGGAAAAGGGTGAGCGGTCGTATGGCGCGGATGGGCGATACCGCGAAGCGGCGAATGGGCGAATAAAGTGGTAGGGCGAGTCCATCTCCAATATCTGTCCGATTTGGTAAGAGTGAGTTTTTAAAAATCAACGCCGGTCGGTTCGATTGGCGTGATACTTATCAGCGGTTCGGCAGCCGGACGATCCGTCCCGCTCTTCAGCGATTTGCTAAGGTTGGATTAACCGCTTCATTGCCACATATTCCTATCAGGAGGCATTGAAAGAAGATGGCGTTACAGAAAGTTTGCCTAATATCTGAGCTGGAGCCCGGTGAGGTGAGACGGATCGATAGTCCACCGATCGCGGTATTTAACGTGGAGGGAGCGTTGCTTGCCATTAGCGATATCTGTACGCACGCCGAGGCGTCGTTGTCGGAGGGGCAGGTTGACGGACAGACGGTGGAATGCCCGTTGCACGGTGCTTGTTTCGATCTGCGGACCGGTGAAGCGTTAACGCCGCCAGCAACAGAGCCGGTCCAGACCTTTGCCGTGGTCCTGCAGGATGACAATGTTTACGTGCAGGTGGACGAATCCCGGTAGGGATGAGCTCCCGCTCATCCTGGCAGTTGCGCGATTCGGCAGCTTAACGATGGGTCGGCGGATGAGCAGGAGCTCATCCCTACCGAAAAACAGCAGCCAAGCATGAAATGCCTGGCTGCCTTTAATCTGCGGCTCAAGACAAAGACTAACTGCCAGCGCTCGCTGCCGTAGCCGCGCGGAATAACAATTGTTGCCGGTTCTCGCGCAGGTCGATTCCGGTACGCTGCGTGGGATAAGGTGCTGATCCTTTCAGGCCCTCCCAGACGATTCGATTGAACTTCTCAACGTTGCCCAAATGATCCTCAACGCTGAAATCGAATCCTTTGGTTTTATCCGCCCAATACTTGGCATCGTGCGTCGGCCGTGGAGTCGCTTTGCTGGCGTACGCGCCACTCGGGATTGGTAATGTCGTGTTCTTCAGGTAGTCCGAAGCGATCGCCTTGAAATCCCACTTCTTTTGAGAAAGATCGAAAAGATCACTCATGGGAGCCGCTGTGGCCGTGTGAATATTCAAGTGATCTGTCCCCAGAATATCTTCGATCGTTCTCAGAAGATTAACCGTGGTGTAAGGCGTAGAGACTACGGCACCGTGTTTAACGTAAGGACCGGCCACAAAAAAGATCGAACGGTGTGCGTCGACGTGGTCTGCCCCGTCTTGAGCGTCATCCTCCAACACGAACACTAAGGTGTCGTCCGCGTACGGGCTCTTAGACAGCGCTTCCACCAGGGCCCCTACAGCGTAGTCATTATCGGCTTGCTGCAGTTCCACCGTGTTAACCCCATTCAGCGCCGTGCTGAAGTTACCAGTGTGATCATGCATGAAGCGAACGAGCTCTAGACTTGGTAATTGGTTGTTGGACTCGTAACCGCTGAATTCTCGCTCCCACTCCGTTTCCCGGTAGAAATCCGGAAACACATTGTCGAACCCACGGAAATAGGGGTCAAAAACGCTCTGCAATTCCGGCATCGTGACCCAAGAGACCTGAACCTTGTCCTGAAAAGCATTGGGATCTTCCGGGATACTGATGCCAGTAATCCCTTGGGGAGCGGAGTATCGAGTTAGATCAATGAACATCCCATAATCGCGCACCTTAAGGCCGGCCCGCTGTACGGCGTCCCAGATGTAGCCGGCTTGGGTGTTCTTCGTTCCGGGACCATCGGGCGCAGCCACGTTACCGGTTCCGGGCAGAATGTCAGGATCGGTCGGTGTGGCCGGATCGGCAGCGATGCGGTCCGCAAGTTTTCCATATCCGACATTCAGCTCGCGATTGTCTCCTTCATATTCGTAGTCGGTGCCCCGGCTGCCAGTTTTGCCGTCTGGGTTGGAGCCGTAATTTAACGGAACAGACTTCGTTCCAAAATCGCTCTCGCGACCGGAAGTGCTCCACGGCCACCCGTTGGCGCTGACATCGCCCGAGCAGTAAAAGTTGTCGGCATCGACAAAATAGGTTGCTAGCGCGTGTTGGCTCGGCGTGTAGGCCTGGCCGAACTCTGTGATATAGGGATCGCCATTGCCCCGATCTAAGTCGCCCAGCACCTGATCGTAAGTGCGGTTTTCTTTAATGATGTAAATTACGTGCTTAATCCGCTTGTGTAATTCCTTCATGATCCCGTCATCCTTGGATGGGGATCCGTTACCGAAGTTGTCGTTCTTCGCGACTTGGCGGGTGAGCTTAGCCAGTGTAGACGAATCGGGTACGGGGAAGCTGAGCAAAGACGATTTCTCGTCTTTTTCTATGTATTGGTTACTAGCATTCTCCGCCGGTGTATTTTTTGGAAAATAGTCTGGATCGGGACCGGTGACGCTCTTAGCATTTACTACGTACAGAGTCTTCCCATCTTTGCTGACACTGACATCGCTGGGATAGTAACCAGTGGGTACGAGTCCAACAACCGCGTTGGGGGTCTGCGTCAGGTCGACCACTGCTAATGAGTTGGTGCCTCCAACCGTGACATAGAGAGTTTTCCCGTCTGAAGACAGGGTCAAGCCGTTCGGAATAAACCCGTGATAGGTGTCGAGGCTGCCAACCACATTCTTGGGACCCGCCAATGAAATGGAATTCACAACCTGATTGGTGCTGGTGTTGATGACATCAACCTGATCGCTGTTATCTTCCGCCACGTACAGATTGCCAGCCGTGTCCAAAATCATTTTGTTCGGATTGCCACTAACTGGGATTCTCGTAACGAACTTCAACTGGGAGCCAGTAACTTGGACGACATCGACTTCGCGATCGCGCACTGACGAGATGTAAGCTGTCCCGTTCTTCGTGACGGTGACCCAAAACGGATATTCGCCGCCGGGTTTTCCGCTGTCTTGAGGATTAACTTTCCCGGGGCGGAGATCGAGTTGTTGCAGAACTTGACCAGTGGTACCGGAAATCGCAATCAGGGAAACCGAATCATTGTAGACGTTAGTGACCAACGCATTCAGGCTCGTGTTGGGCACGATGGCAACGCCGCCTGCAACTGGAGGATCCTGGCCGGCAGTAAGAGCTAAGCCGTCTGAAACGAGGCCGACTCCAGTTGTATGTCCGAGCGCCACGGGCGTGCCTGTGTCGGCCCACTGCCCGTTGTCCTGGATTTGGAAGATATGAACATTGTCATCCACACCGCCGGCTGCCAGGAAGGTTTGGCCGCTGGGCGCGAATGCGATTCCTGTATAACTGTTGGGCAAGTGGAGGACCTGTTTCTGGGTCGGGGTGCCCTTGCTGATGTCGAAAACAAAAATGTATTCCTGCGAGTCGGCGGCGACTAAACTTCCGGCACTATTGTCCAGGTTATTGTAGCCCGCGGTGAGGACTAGCAGCGTATTGCCATCGGGACTGACAGCGGTGCTGATCCCTCCGCTGGCGATGTAATTGGGAAAATCAGTGAGCCCGGGATTCAAATACAGCAAATTCGAGCCAGGCGCGGCGGTAGGGGTAATTTCTTGGCCGTTGGTTACAAAGATCGGTTTGCTCTTGGCGGTGTCGCTCTGCTGAGCCATGAGCTGGCCGCAAGCGAGCAAAAGTAGTGAAGTAACGAGTCCGCGGGAGCGGAGGCATGGTCGCCACATCATGTGCGAGTTCTCCTTTGAGTTAAATGATTTGATCTGCGCGAGCTCTTGTCCGCCCCAGTGGATTGCCCCATCGGACAAGAAGCTCACTGCCACTACTCAAGCGAGTCCCCTGGAGAAGTCTTCCGCGGATTTGTAAAGATTTCGTCAAAAACTGACGACGTTTCGGATCTACCTCGAGGCGGTTGTAATCACTTTCTTACAAGTCTGTCAGATTTGCGAAAGCAGCCAAGAGCTTGAGCCGTGTCGCGGCAAGTCCAACCGGCGCCAAAGAGCAAGCCTGAAGCTAACTATTCCTGGCTTCGTATCCGTTTTTCCAACAGCCGGGCGATGCGGACGAAAGGAAGGCCGATCAGCAAATAGATTGCGGCTACCAATAGACCGGTGCCGAAATAGTCGAAGGTTTGTGTCGCAAGCCGGTTATAGGCGCCCGTCAGTTCTAATAAGGTCAGAGCGGAAACCAGAGAAGAGTCTTTTAACAAAGCGATAAAGTCGTTAGTCAGCGGCGGTAGCACCAACCGAATCGCCTGCGGAATGATAACCAGGCGAAGCGTTTTCGATTGAGTCAAACCCAGTGCTCGCGCCGCTTGCCACTGTCCCTGGGGTACTGACAGCAGGCCGGCCCGATAGTTCTCTGCTTCAGACGCGGCGTAATTAAGCCCTAGCCCAAGCACACTGGCTACAAAAGGGGAGAGTTGAAGTCCAACCTTCGGGAGACCGTAGAAAATGAATAGAAGCTGTATCAAGAGAGGGGTACCTCGAATGACCTCGATGTAACTAGTTGCAAACCACCGAAGCGGTAGGGGAGCAAAGAGGCGGCAGATGACTAGCAGAAGTCCGAACCCGATCGCGACTACCATAGCGGCCACTGAGACGACCAGGGTAAGCAGCGCCGCATTTCCCAAAAGTTGCCATGCGCCGCCATAACTTTCCAGGCGTGTCCAGAAAGTTTGAAATGAAGTTTGGGTGGCGACAAATGACTGATATTCTGTGTCCTGAGTAGAAGGTTGCTCCGGCTGGCCGAAGGCTTTGGCGACGTTATTCGTCCATAGGCCCCAACGCGAAAGGATGTTTCGGAGTTCGCCCGACTTGATGATATCGCCTAGAGCGGCATCGATCTCCGACTTTAGCAGGGTATTGTTTTTATTCATGGCAATGCCGTAAGCAACTTGTCCAAAAGGCGGGCCGTTTAGCTCCAACGCTGGATTCGGTTCCGCATAGTATTTCGCTATGGGGTAATCAAGCAGAACGCCGAAAAGCCGACCGTTCACGATGTCTTGGTAGGCACTGAGCTCTTGATCGTAAGTCTTCACGATCACTCCGGGAGTCTCTTCCAACATTCGAAGCGCCGCAGTCTGATCGAGCGTACCTACCTTTCTGGAGTGGAGTTCTTCGAGCGAGGTGATCGCTGATGACCCACGGCGGCCAACGAATTGTTCAAACGTGAAATAGTAAGGAACACTGAAGGTGACCTGATCGGCCTTGTCCGGCGTGATTTCGATTCCGGCAATCACGCAATCGTAGAGACCGCGTTGCAAACCCGGGATCAGGCCATTCCAATCGTTCTGAACAAACTTCGCTTTGCGGCCTAGCCGGTTTGCGACGGCATTGATGATTTCGCATTCAAAGCCGATCAAATCTTTACCGTTCGAATAGAAAGCGTAAGGAGCGTTACTATTCGGATCAGCGGCCCAACGCAGCGATGGTTCCGCGCTGGCGGCAACCGCGCTCAGAAGGAGCGAAAAGAACAATGGTCGGATCACGGGGCTTTTTTAGCAAGGCGCGCCGCCGACTGAAAGGGTAACCGCGAATGGACACGAATGGACACGAATGAAGGAAACCTTTAAGCGTATTGCGCGCGCTCAAGCTCGAGGCGGACGAGACTCATGAGGTTTCTGTGCGCCCCCATGGGTCTTACAAGTCGGGTGAGCCACTACGTTTTCGTAAGCTCCGCAACTCTCACTCGCCCAATCCCTTAAATCTGCGTTCATTTGCGGTTAAGCCCTTTTATTCGCGTCCATTCGCGGTCTGATTCGCGTGCATTCGCGGTTAAAAATGCTTGGCATTTGTTCAGCGACTGACTTAAATGCAAACACTGAAAGGCTCGGAACTTGGTTGCCGTTCCCCCCTGTGTGCAGCCAATTTCGCCGAGAATTGCATTGAGCAATTGGTGGATTGTTTCGTCTTTTGGTTGTTTACGTAGTTTTGATTTAGGGAATGGGGGTTCGACCAACCCCTAGTGAAAACACTCGAGGATTCCGCCGGGTCCTTCACTCCGGCGGCGCAGGGACGGCAATCGCGTCTGTTCATTAACGAGTCGTTTGCCCTTTTCTGGACCGGCCAAACTGTGTCCACTCTGGGAG
>JAFAHI010000734.1 GCA_019237325.1 Verrucomicrobiota bacterium
TTTTTGCAGCCGCTTTCTTGCTCGAGCGCTGCTCTTTCTGAGCGGTCCTTTTCTTGAGTTTTCTTGCCATAAAAAGATTAGGGGTCGGTGACGAACACAGACTGACGCGGGGCCGTTCCTCGCCGCCAGAACGGTCAAACTAACGAACCGCTGGGGTGTGTCAACAGCCCGCGCCGGTCTCAAATGCATCCTTCATTTGAGACCGGCGCGGGCTACGACGGCGGAATGGTCCGGCGACGCCGGACCATTCCGCTGCATTATCAAAGACCGTCTCAAAGGACGTACCTCGCATCGAAAGGGGGGGCGTTTCTTCAAGTCAAAGAAACACGGCAGGGTCGCGTTGAGTACGCGCTCCAAAAACCGCAAAAATGTACTGGCGGTAGCCAGTTTATTTTTGCCATAGCCTGGATCGATTAAAAATGTCTAGGCATTTTTAGGCGATACAGGCTTGGGGGGGAACCTTTTCAGGCGCTTTCGCACCTGCAGAGAGTTATCAGGAAGCTGCCGGAACTCGATCCGCCGATTGAATCACTTCTCCCGCGGCGGACATAAACTCGTCCAAACCCGTACTCGGAATGATGATCGTATTTCGCCTGCCATGCGCTTCTTCCGTAATCCGCATAAACCGGCCGCGCTCGTTTTCTCGGAATTCGATATAGAAATGCTTACGCTCTACCTGCAACTCTCTCGTTATGATGACATTGTCCATGACATTTTGGGAGGGGATACCGATACCATTACACCTTTTGGCGCCTTGGACTGAGACCAAGACTTGTTTTAGAGAATCTTCTTAAGTGCCACAAAATCTGAGCTACGTAAATAGCAAAAGTGTAACAGTTTTGCACTTTATCTTTTATTCACTCACCACAGTAAAGTCGATTTGTTGTTTAAATCGGTCTACTCGCGAAACTCGTACAAAAAGATGATCGCCAGCTTGGTAAACACGCTTGCGGCTTCGGCCCACCAATCGCCGGCGAATAGCATCAAAGCTAAAGAAATCGTCTTCCAGGGAGCTGACGTGGATAAGCCCAGTCATCAAGATCTCGGGCACCTCTACTAGCAGGCCATAATTACGAACTTCGGAGACAACGCCAGCAAATCGGTGCGGTTTCCTACCTAGTGATTCTAGAAATTCTAACTTTTTTAAACGAGTCGCTTCGCGCTCTGCATCCGCCGCCAATCGCTCCGTCAACGACAAATGTTCACATATCGACTCTAACTGATTCGAACGTGCTAACTGTTTCCCTGCATTCCGACGTTGAAGTAACACGTTAAATGCTCGGTGAGTCAGTAAATCGGCGTAACGTCGAATCGGGCTGGTGAAATGACTATAATCCGCTTTCGCTAATCCGTAGTGACCTAACGGCAATGGCGAATAACCCGCCTTCTTGAGGCTCCGCAGCAAATTCACTTTCAACGCCCCCTCGTTCTCTCGCCCCTCGATCTTCTTCAGCAGCTTTTGCATCTCGGCTCGCTGGCTCAGATCTCCAGCCTGGATCCCGTGGGATAAGAGAAATTCGCGGAAATCCAGTAATTTGTCCGGATCAGGATCATCGTGCACGCGATAGACGCTGACGGCCTTTTGAAGCTTAGTTTCGCGTCCGACGATCTCATTGGCGAGCAGCATGAACTCCTCTATCAACTGGTGCGAGATGTCGTTGACTTCCTGTACCAAGCCAACCGCGCGCCCGTTCGCATCAACTTTCACCCGCACCTCCGGCATATCGAGATCAAGAGCGCCCTTCTGGAATCGTTTCTGTCGCAGTTTCGAAGCCAGGTCCCACGCGCGTTTCAAATTCTGAGTTAACTCATCTTTGTGGGCGCCAGTTAACCGTTCAAAGGCTTCGCGATAGCTTAACCGGTTTGCGCTCCGAATGACAGTTGCCGCAAACTTGTGCCCTTCCGGTCTACCTGTCCGGTCGAATCGGACCAGCACGCTCTTGGTCAGATGATCCTCGTCCGGGCGCAAGCTACAAACGCCGTTAGACAATCGCTCCGGCAACATCGGTATCACCCGATCTGGAAGATAAACGCTATTTCCGCGCTGATAGGCTTCTTGGTCCAGCGCGGAATGCGGTCTGACATAATGCGACACGTCCGCGATGTGAACGCCGAGTTCCCATCCATCATTGGTGGGAACGACATGAATGGCATCATCGAAATCCCGCGCGTCATCCGGGTCGATTGTGAAGACTGGCAGATGCCGAAGATCAATCCTGCTTTCGAGCTCACTCTTGGAAATTTCGGTCGGAATCCCGGCTGCTTCTTCGAGCACTGTCTGAGGGAAGTCAGTCGGCAAGCCGTGCTTCTTAATAATACCGAGTATTTCAACTTTCGGGTCGTGCGACGGCCCCAGCACTTCGATGATCTCGCCCTCCGGACTTACATGCCGGTTTTCCCATTCGCTCAGGCGGACCACTACCTTGTCGTTGACCGCCGGCCTTCGTCCGTCTCCATCTGGCGTCAACGGCACATAAACGTCATGCACCAGACACGGATCATCCGGAACGACATAATAAAACTTCTGAGTCTGCTGAAGCGTACCGACCACTCGGCTATTAGCGCGCTCCAAGATTTTGATGACCTTACCAGCCCGTTTCCGTGGGGCACGAATTAAGGTCACTTCCTCATCGGTCATCCGCGCCACAACCCGGTCACGATGAAGGGCAGTGCTAGTCTGGCTTGCCGGGATATAAACATCCCCTTGCCTGTCACCGGTCTCATTGACCACGTAACCGAATCCTTGCGGGTTGATCAAAATCGTCCCGACAATCAGATCCGCTTCCCGCGGCAGAACATAACGATCTTTTCGGATCCGCGTGATCTTTCCGGCGGACTCCAATTGCGCGAGCAGCTTTCGAAACCCTGCGCGCTGATCGACCGGCACCCCCAGCTTCTCCGCTAAGTCGGTCTTGTTTAGCGGCTGATACTTATCACCGCCCAGAAAGCTCAACACTCGCTGATCAAGCGGCTGAGCCACACCTTTAGAAACACCCATTGAAAAATCATTCTGCCCACATAAGGGCTCAGCGACAATAACCTGGATTCGTCTCTGTGTCGAATTGGCACCACGAATGGCGACCGCGAACGCACGCGAACGGCAACCACGAATGGACACGAATGAAAACCCCAGAGCGGTCGCCTGCCCAGCACCCTGGAGGGGAGCCGCTTTATAACTCGGCAGCTCTATCAGTTTGTAGCAGGCGGCTCCCGGGAACATCTCAACGGCTCGCAATTCTATCGGCATCGGAGTCCACGCGTCGTTCGCCAAATCAAGAAATCATTCCCGTTGCACCTTCCGCTGGATTCCCTTTCCACCTTCGGCTTGCGTCCTCGCTCAAAGCGGTTACCATCTTCATCCAACCGATTGCCCCGGTAGGAACGAGCTCCTGCTCATCCGGTGCTTACGGCAAATACGCGGGTGTAGTTCAATGGTAGAACGGTAGCTTCCCAAGCTACACACGAGGGTTCGATTCCCTTCACCCGCTTTCGCCCGCTCGTTCCTCGCGGGCTACAGCGCGGCAGGCTCCCCTTTCGCCCGCTCGTTCCTCGCGGGCTACAGCGCGGCAGGCTCCGCTTTCGCCAAGGATCCGAGCGAGCCCTACCCAAAGGGCGAAAGCGTCGCGCCGAAGTAAGGGTTACAGGGACGGAGGCGGACTGGTGAACGGAGATGCATTACGCGTGCATCCTGGAATCGATCGCTACGCCTGGGCACTATTACATCGGCTACACGGCGAACCTTCGAGAACGCGTCCGAACACATCAAGCCGAGGTCTCCAGTCATGCCGCCATTTTAGTCCGCAAAATTTAGGCGGATTTCTAGCAAATTAGCGAATGACAAATTCGCGAGGACAAACGAAGGGGTACTGTCTGGACGGATCCAAGCGAGGTTATGCAAATAGTGCGGCGGCGGAAAGTGTTGCAGAAGCACGCATCGCGTAGGACGTCGTTTCGTTTTTTAGTCATTGGCCTTATTTTGGTCGGTGAAATGACCGTGTCTTTTACGGGCGGCCTCATTGTGGGTAATCCTTGGCTCCCCAACTATCTGGTCGATCGAATGAACGGACGCTCCCGGGAGGTCGCCACCGTGAAAGTAAAACCGCCCCCGCAGCCGAGCACCGCCGTCGAATATCTGAACCTGATGAATTACGATGAAAAGACGCTCACCCCAGCCGAGCGATCGGTGGCCGCAATTCTAAATGATGCCGTAGCCCATCTTGATATACGGAAACCCCCTTTTCAAGTCTTCAGCGAAAGCGTACTGCCCAAGATAGAAACGGTTCAACCCGGTGAAGACCTCACTAAGATTCGAGCCGCAGTACAGCAATGCCAGGACGTTGCAGATTCTGCCGTCCGTTATTACCAAGATCTATCTGCACAACTAACCACGAAATTGACGGGGGCAGGTGTACCCCCTTCGACCGCACAGGAAACTGCGCAAACCTTTGCCCAATGGGCACAAGAGGCTGGGAAAGTGCCTTGGCCTAAAGAAGTGAACAAAGCCTGCGCGAGCATTACCACCTTGTTAGATGTGCTCTCAGAAAATTCTTCTCAATGGACACGCCAGAGTGACGGCCGTCTCTTATTTACCAGCCAACAACTCCTGGACCAGTACAACGCCGCTACCACCGACCTCAACGCAGCGATCAAAGCCATCAACGGAGGGTAGCGCTACGCGTTCGGCGTTCGGCGCTTCAAAATTGAGAGTTAGCAGTTAGCCAATAGCCGAACGGTTGAGCTCACCTCTCTAGCAAAGGATATTTAATAGATTTACCATAATTACAACGTGCATCATAACTCACATCGTAATCGTCGGACCTGAGGGCTCGCTTCTGCGGAACGATCATTAAACGCCGAGCGTCAAAACGTGGAACGCCGAACCCCGAACGCCAAACGCCGAACGCAGTTCACCCTTCCCTTAACTGGGCTTTTGCCCAGTCGAGATCCCATTCCAGCGTTGGGTTCTGGCCATATTGCCGGATCAGGTTGCTGAGAATTTCTATGCTGGCTTTGAAATTGCGGGTTGCACCGGCGACATCGCCT
>JAFAHI010000742.1 GCA_019237325.1 Verrucomicrobiota bacterium
AGTTGCAGAATTATCTCGAAGAGTTTAGAAAGCAATGATGCTCGACGAACAGCAGGTACAGCAGTTACTTCGACTCAAGCGTTTCGAGCAACCCCCTCCGGGTTATTTTGAACAAACCCTGGACGAGCTCCATTTCCGGATGCGAGCAGGGTCCGTAAACCGCTCAACACGCTTTAGTCGGTTACAGGAATTTCTGTCTAACCTTAACTCATTCCGGGTGCCCCAAGCCGCATATGCGGGCGCGTTCGCGATCTTTTTAGTGGTCGCAACTTTGATGGGAACCGGTGTCTGGTCCCCCCGACCTAAGTTCGACGTCTACAATTCGACCGCCAGTGCTAGCCAAAATGATGACGCAGGAATCGTGGGCGGCCGGATTCAGCTCAGCGCACTAAAGTCTGGCGAGCAGGATATTTTCCCAACGATTAAGCCGTCGGACAACGTCACACCGCGGTACATCCTGGGCGGTCAACCGGTTAG
This sequence comes from Verrucomicrobiota bacterium, assembly GCA_019237325.1. GTDB lineage: Bacteria > Verrucomicrobiota > Verrucomicrobiia > Chthoniobacterales > JAFAMB01 > JAFAVN01. The sequence continues at coordinate 478 of JAFAHI010000742.1, forward strand.
CTACAATACACCTTCGAGCTTTTAAACTTTATACCTGGTGCTTCAGTCCTGATGGCTGCAAAACCAATGGAACTCCAGGCGTGCCCCCAACCCGATGATGAACGATTCTCATGGCGATGATTGGTGGACCGACCGGTAATCGTGTCGTGAGCAGAAGAGCACGTTGCGTGCTCTTTTCCTCCATTGTTCTGATCGCTGGTTTTACGAACTGGAGCTGCGCCCAGGCCGAAGAAACTTTTTCTGCGGTCGCCAAGGACGTACAAGCCATCTTTGAGAATAATAAGGACGCAATCGTTAAGATTGAGTCCGAGGATAGTCATGGCCTATTAGTTGGGACCGGCTTTTTCGTTAGTCCGACCGGTCTCATCTACACATCCTACCACGTCGCTGGAGAATCCTCGGACATCGTCGCGGATTTTGGAACCTGCCGATATCCAGCGCGAAGATTGGTCGCAGACATCAGAAGCGGCATCGCAATTTTGAAGATCAACCCAGCAAACCCCACTCCTTATATCCCTCTCGGCGATTCTGACAGTATCGTCACCGCCAGTGGAGTTGTGATCCTGGGATTTCCTTTAGATGAATCTGTTACTCCGAATTATGGCGTGGTTGGCGGTTTAGATCAGGGGCATCAGAATCGATTTTTCGCTACCACGCTGATCCGGGCAAACATTGCCGCTCAGCGCGGTGAGGAGGGCGCACCTCTTCTGAATCTAGACGGTCACGTCGTTGGAATCGTGGTCGGCAGTGTCGACGACCGGACCGCGTGCTACGCGTTGCCGATCAAAGCCGCTGAGAAAGTTCGGTCGGATTACATTCGATTTGGAGAAATACGTCAAGGATGGGTCGGAGTTACCGCGGTAGACAGGGAGGAAACCGAACACGAATCGAAAGTCGTTATTAACAAGGTCGAAGATAACTCGCCAGCGCACATCGCGGGCGTGCAACCCGGCGACGTTTTGCTATCGATTGGCCCAGTGAAGATCCACTCGACTTCCGACATCCCGAGTGCCTGTTTTTTCCTCACTGTAAGCCAGAAGGTTCCGGTCACGGTCTTTCGAGCCGGTCAAGAAGTGCAAGTGGACGTGATTCCGGCCCAGGCTCAGCAACCACCCGGGAACGTAGCGATACCTCCTCTGGTTGCTCCGGGATATCTCATCAATAGCGATAGCCTGCGGTTGCGTATTGAGAATTAGGTAGGGCTGAGCTCCTCAAAATTGGTGGGGCGAGGCTCCCGTATGTCCTCAAACGGTTAGCAACGCAATTTGTTGGACCAGCCATGAGATCCGCAGCGCCAAAAGATTGCCGAGCCGATCCCAGCGCTCGCCATCCCCATTGCGGAATCTCAACCCGGATAATCTCACAGGTGCAACTTCTAATCACACCACACATTCCCAACGGCTCGGCGGCGGATCGGCCCTGCACATCAAACTTTTGGTCCAAATCTGTGCCCTGGTAAAGCTCTCAGGTCGTTCGGGAGCCTCGCCCACCAAAGCAAGGCGATCCAATTTCCCATCACCGGCCTCGACAAAAACCACTTGTCAACTTGGGTATTCTGAGGCAAAAGCTTTCCCCCATACAAGGTTCCGTCTCTGGGTAAGGCCGTTTTTACTGGCTTTCTCGACGTTGGCACTTAAGGTTTGCAACCCACGGCATGTCTAAAATTGAGCAGAAA
>JAFAHI010000027.1 GCA_019237325.1 Verrucomicrobiota bacterium
TAAAGAACTGGATATTGTCACCAATGCTACAAGCACTCAAATCGTCGGCGAACATGCCTATATCTTTGAAATTCTATCAAAGGAAACGCAAATTACATTTACCTCCGGTCACAATGTGTTTGTCATGAAAATCCTGGGCTTTGAAAGAAATCTACATGGCCAGAAAAAAGACTTCGAAGATGCATCGATTTGCTAGGATACTCTGCAGTTTTTCAGTATCAGTCGGATGGTTTTTTCTAAACGGTCTATTTTTTTATTTTAAGTCGTTTTTCAACTTCGTGATCGCTTAACCACTCTCCTTCTTTTATAAGATGAGCGAATTGATAACTTAAAATTGCCTCATCTGCTTTTTGCTTGAAAAATCTTTCTGCTCCTAAGTATTGATATCCCTTGAACTCGATACCTAGGTCATCTAAAACTGAGGTGGACCCATTTGGCTGGACAACTTTTTAGGCAGAAGTTGTTTGCTTCACCGTTTTTTGTTCTTCCACTTGATGGAAAAACGGCTGCTGATCCTGCAGCCTACCAGAATCATGTTTTTCTTGACAACTGGTTTTCTTACATAAGATTGTTACTACCTGCTCAGAACCAACAATAGTCTGACATCCGCAGGTAGGAGAGAGCACGGGGGAACCCCCGTGCGCGCGGGCGCGCGCGACTCGGTGTTTATTTTTTATGATGCACCTCGTGCGGCGTCTTGTAGCCGAGTGCCTGATGCAGCCTTCTTGTGTTGTAATACTGGAAGTAGTTGGCAAGCCCTGCTCTTGCTTCTGGAACGCTTTGGTAATCGTACAGGTATACATTTTCATACTTGACCGATCTCCATAGCCGTTCCACGAATACGTTGTCTAGAGCACGCCCACGCCCATCCATGCTGAAGCGAATGTTTCGACTCACAACTGCTTGCACGAACTCTTTTGAGGTAAATTGCGCCCCTTGATCGGTATTGAAGATTTGGGGTCTTCCATAACGTTCTATGGCCTCTTCGAAGGCCTCGAGGCAAAAATTTGTCTCCAGGCTGTTCGAGAGTCGATAGGATAGCACCAGGCGACTGAACCAGTCGATTACTGCGACAAGGTACACATATCCGTTTGGCAGCCGGATATATGTGATGTCGGTGCTCCAGGCTTCCAGAGGCGCTAAGAGAACTACGCCACTGAGCAGGTAAGGGAACTTGATGTGTTCCGGATGCGATTTTGAGGTGTTGGGCCCGGGTTGATTGCTGCTTAACCCTAGCAGTCGCATGATCCGCTGGACATGTTTGCGATTGACCTTGTGGCCTTCTTTTTTCAGCTCCTGGGTGATCTTGCGAGATCCCAAAAAAGGCTGTGTTGTATAGATCTCGTCGACACGGCGCATCAGCTGCAGTTCTGACGCCCTGATAGGCGTACTCTTGTAATAATAGCTTGAGCGTGGCACATCCAAGAGTCTGCATTGAGCCGCTACTGTTAATGCCGTGTTGTGGTCGTCTATCCACAGCCTTTTCTCCTCTGTGGTCAATAGCCCAGTTTTTTTTTAAGAAAATCGATCTCCATGGTTAGTCGGCCGATTTTTTTTTCAAGCACTTCTCGATCAAACTCATCGTCTTGCTTACGGCTTTTTTTGCCATCAAACAGACTCTCTGCTCCATCGATGAGTTCTTTTTTCCACTTGCCGACTTGCAGAGGGTGGACTCCATGCTCACCAGCCAGCTGGCCTAACGTCTTGTCTTCCCTCAATGCTTCCAGAGCGACTTTTTTCTTAAAGGCCGCGGTTCTTGGAGTTCGTGGCTTCTTCGTCATTTTTTATCTCCATGCTCAATGGTTTATGTAGCATGAAACAAACTAACTAATCTGTCCAGTTTTCGGGGTCCACTTCAGGCCAATCTTCGTGGACAGAAGTGATGTTGATGATGCGGCCGCCGCCGCCTTGCTTGATCATCTGCTTCGCAGCGATCTGTGTTCCAAAAAATGCGCTTTTGAGATTCACATCGAGCACTTTTACATACTGAGCTTCCGATGTCGTGAGGATGGATGTACGGGTCTCCACCCCTGCGTTATTGACGAAGATATCCAGACGGCCAAATTTTTTTACCGCAGAGTCTACGAGCAGTTGAAGATCTTTTGTGGAGCTCACATCTGCTTCGACACCGAGCACCTGATCGCCTAAAGTTGCTACCTTTTTTTCCAGAGCTTCTGTCGCGTCGGGATGAGATCGGTAGTCAATGACGATATTAGCCCCTTGCTTGGCAAGGCCTATAACGATCGCAGCGCCAATGCCTGTATTTCCTCCTGTGACAACAGCGACTTTTCCTTTGAGGCTCATTATTGTTCCTATATACTTTATTG
>JAFAHI010000390.1 GCA_019237325.1 Verrucomicrobiota bacterium
TTCAGATCTGCCCAGAACTCGTCGGGAATTTTTGTCTGCATAGAAGTGTAGTCAGCAAGAATTTGCTGTTCGCTTCTACAGCCTACCACAAGGGCGGAGGCAACATCGGGTGCAGCGGAGAACTGCAAAGCGGCAGTTCGCAGGTCCACTCCGTAGTTGGCTGCCATGTCCAACAGCTTTTTGCGTTTTTGAATGAAGGCTGCAGGAATCTTATAGGCCTCTTTCCCATAGTTATAGCGAGGGCTTCCCGAGAGGAATCCCGCATTGAGGGAAGAACCGATCACAAATGAGACGTTCTTTGCTCTGGCTGCTGGAAATACCTGATCTAGAGCATTCTTATGGTCGATCAAGGAGTACTGCGACGCTAGAAGACACACATCCGGATCCGCAACTTCCAGCAGACGCAGAATTGGTTCCGGCCGATTAACCCCGATTCCCCAGGCTTTAATCAATCCCTCTTCTCGCATGCGGGTTAACTCGGAGAAGGCGCCTTTTCGTGCGATTTCAAACTGCTCCTGCCAACGCGTGGACAGAAGCTTATTGTCAGGCGAAACGTCATGCACAAAGGCGATATCGACGCTGTCGATGCCGAGCCTTTGGAGACTATCTTCGATAGATCGCCGAACACCGGACGCGGTGTAATCGAAGATGACGTCGTTTGGCGAAGGAGAGAAAGGGAAGTACTCTTTGCCTTTGGCCGTTTTAGAGGCCCTGTCGATGTAGGCGATGCCTGTGATCGCCTTGATGACTCCGTTCCAGTGGCGGGCCAGATCCCAGGCGCGATCCCGTTGCTGGCATGCAGCAGGTGTTCAGGTAGGGCGCGCGCGTGATCAGCGATCATTCAAGCGAGGATTGCGGAACGCGACAGGCAGCCCGCCGAAGCAGACTCCAGTTGATATCGTTAGAATAAGCCCGTAACAGCTCACCATGCCAGAAACTCCTCCGCTCTGTCTGAACCGAATAATAATGCCAAAATCGCCTTTGGCGGAATTCTTTGAGTTCGCGAACGACTTGGGCTTCGAATCTGTCGAACTTCGAAACGATCTGGCCGGCAAAGAAATATTGGATGGTTTACCGGACGACACTGTGCGGAATCTGTTGAATGTCACCGGGATCAAGCCATTGACGATCAATGCGCTCTACCCGTTCGAAGATGCGCGAGCTCTAGATGCAAATTTGGCAAAGTTAAAAGGGCTAATTGCCGAAGCTAAGCGGATAAATTGTTTGCGAATCGTGCTATGCCCGTTGAATGAGCCCGGCGACCCACGTAGCCCTGGTCAGAGAGCAGATCAGCTGGTCACCGCCTTGAATGCCTTCGGACCGCTGTTCGCAGAAGCAAAGATGATCGGTTTGATTGAGCCTCTGGGTTTTTCCGTGTCGGCTTTGCGAACGAAGAAGGAGGCACTTGCCGGGATTTCTCAATGCGACTACCCGGGATCTTACAGATTACTCCATGACACCTTTCATCATTATTTAGGCGAAGAAACGGATTTCTTTCCGGCGGAGACCGCTCTGGTTCACGTTTCCGGTGTGCTGCCAGGGAAACCGAGATCAGCAATTGCCGATTCGGATCGTGTGCTAGTCACTGGCGATGACATCCTTGATAACCGAGGCCAAGTGGCAACCCTGCTAAAGAGCGGCTACACAGGTCCATTCTCATACGAGCCATTTTCGGAGGAAGTGCAAAGCCTCTCGGTTGCGACGCTCAAGATCGATCTTCAGAACAGCATCCAGTATCTCTTTTCGTAACGCTCTTCAAATTCGGCTCACTTTCAGGATAGTATCACGTCATGGATCTCGGCCGCGTGCTCGCACAGTATGACGCGGAAGTGCGGGCACGCCCGAGAGCGCAATCAGGCTTTGAAGTTGAGCGAACCGGTGGTGTCGTCCGTTTAACAGGTCATTTCAATTTCGTTTCATGGTGGGATCTGGCTCCTGGCGCTGCGCGCGAGGCGGTCGCAAAGCAAGCCGCTTATTTTCGGTCGCGAGGTGAGGAGCTGATTTGGCGTGTCTACGAGCACGACAAACCAGCCGGGCTAGGCGATTGCCTTGCGGAGGAGGGATTCGAGCCGGAGGCGCCTGGTACACTAATGATCTTCGATCTAGCGAACCAACTGACGGCCCCGATCGGACCGGAGACCGAGATCCGGCGAGTCACTACGATGGAGGACTTGGAAGGCTTCCTGGCAGCTTCTGACGCGGCGTTCGGCCGCGAGGAGAGTTGGCGTCGTAGGGCCTATTCCGACCGCTTGAGCGACCCGGATCTAGCCCTGTATGTGGCATTGGTTTCTGGTAAGATCGTCGCTTCCGCTCGCCTGGAGATGGGGGCGTCGAATTTCGGTCTGCTATTTGGAGGGGGCGTCAGTCCTGCTTACCGGCGACACGGTCTCTATCGTGCTCTGGTGGCCGAACGCGCCAACGAAGCCAGACGTCGCAGTTGCAGTTACCTTAGTGCTGACGCTCGAGAGACGAGCAGACCCGTCTTGCAAAACCTAGGTTTCATTTGTGCTGCCAGCGAGACGACGTGGGTGTTGCCGTGACAAAAGCCGCCGCAAATAAAATTTGCTGGTAAGCGCTAACCTATTGCGGATAGCCTTCTTAAAGGTTTTTCAACCCAGGACAGTTTGTACCTCTAAGGACTCCCCCATGAAACCATTTGCATTCTTTCGTGCAATCCTCTCGTCACAAGCCGTCAAGTTCACTCTGAACTTCGCGTTGGTTGGCATTCCAATGTTCAGCCCGGCAAGCAGTTTTGCCCAAACGCCTCCGCCGGTTTATCCCGAAGTCGGACCCACCACCCATTTCGTTAACCAAGATGCCGTGCTCAGCGGGTTCCCGGACCCAGCCTGGTATAAGGCAAACGTGCCGTTTATCGATCTTCCGGATCAAACCATCGAAAACGTTTACTACTATCGTTGGCGAGTTGCCCATGAAGCGCAGAAATATACCGGGGCAAAGAACGGCTGGATAGTGACCGAGTTTCTGGGCCCGGTTTTCTATTCGGCGCCTTACGGGGGAATATCTGCAGCCGCCGGACATCATATCGCCGAAGCGCGCTGGATACGCGACCAGCGTTATCTCGATGATTATATCCGTTTTTGGCTCACCGGAGATGGCGCCAGTGCCAAGCCTGCTAACGACAGCGTGAACCCAAACACCACTGACTGGGCACATGAATACTCGTTCTGGGCCGGATCTGCAGTGTTGCAGCGGGTTAAAGTCACCGGGAACATCGGTTTTGCTATTGATCTCTTGCCGCAGTTGATCGCCTTTTATAACGGCTGGTCAGGTCAGTTTAATCAGCAACTTGGGCTTTATTGGCAGACACCGGTTTGGGATGCCATGGAGTTTTCAGCCAGTTCCTATCAAAGTCCGGATCCGTATCATGGGGGCGACGGTTACCGGCCGACTATCAATGCCTATCAATTCGGAGATGCTAAGGCCATCAGTATCTTGGCTGCCTTAAAAGGCGATCTGACTACGTCGGTTCAGTTCATCGTGAAGGCCGCTCAGTTGCAGCAAGCTCAAGAAGAGTACCTCTGGGATTCCAGCACCGACTTTTATAAGCATGTAATGCGAGATAATAATCCGGACCTCACCAAAATTGTCGATCGCGAAGAGATCGGTTTTGTGCCGTGGATGTTCGAAATGCCAGGTCCGAATCGCTCTATTGCTTGGACTGAATTGTTGGACCAGGAAGGCTTCTTCAGCGACTTTAGCACCACCACGGTCGAGCGTCGCAGCCAATGGTTTATGTATCAGGCTGCGAGCGCTTGTTGTCACTGGGATGGGCCGGTGTGGCCTTATGCTACCAGCCAGACCTTAACCGGCATGGCTAATCTGCTCATCGATTATCCACCTCAGACTTACGTGACGAAGCAGGACTATTACAATGTGCTGTCGGCCTATGCGTTTGCTCAACAAAAGAACGGGCAACCCTATGTAGCCGAGGCCCATGATCCCGACCAGGCTTTCTGGATTTATGATACGCCTAACCATAGCGAAGACTACAATCATTCGACTTTCAACGATCTCGTACTCTCCGGACTACTCGGGATCCGGCCGCAACTGACCGACACGTTGGTTATCAATCCCTTGGTTCCGGCTTCGTGGAACTACTTTGCCGTGGAAAACGTTGCTTATCATGGCCGGAATATTTCTATTGTTTGGGATCAAGATGGCTCTCACTATCAGCAAGGTGCGGGTTTCAGAGTTTATATCGATGGCAACCTTGTCATGGTGAAGAGCGCCATTCAGCCGGTGGTCATTCCCGTTCCGCCAGGGCCAGCCCAAAATCTGCCGCTTCTCGTCAATGACGCTGTGAACGCTTGGGGAGGTCCGCTTTCGCCGGCTCCCTATCCGATTGCCAGCGCGTCATACACCAGCCCCTATGATGACGCTCAACGAGCCATCGACGGGCAAATTGCTTTCCTGGACATCCCGAACACACGTTGGACCGATTACGGATCACCCAATCCAACGGATTGGTGGTCGGTTAATTTTGGTCAGGTTCGGCCGGTCAGCGATATCAGGATTTATTTCTATAATGACAACGGGGGAGTTAAACCGCCGGTCAGTTACGAGCTCCAATACCAGGACGGTAACGGGCAATGGCAAGATATCCCAAATCAAAATCGCCAGCCCATCACACCGGCTGGGAACGATCTGAATCGGATCACGTTCCCCGCGATTTCAACCCAGCAGTTACGAATCATAGTGACACCTCAACCTGGCGCCTGGGCCGGGTTCTCCGAGTTTGAATCATGGCGCGCAGAATAGAAGCCGCGAATGGACACTAATGGACGCGAACAGTAATCCTGTGTCCACGCTGTTAACTCGCTAAAAGACCGGAGCACTTGTCGCTACGTAGGTTGTGGAGCGAGCTTGAAGATCTTGCGTACCATGCCGATGAAAGTAATTAACCAAGCGAAAACAACAGCTACGGATTGAGGGTGTTAACTGAGAGAGACGGGCAAAGTGCTTCCGTTGAAGGTAAGATTCGTGTTGTCAGTAGCTTAGTTAGTTAAGTGAATTGGTGTGGATTATGGATGAAAGGATTGTAGTCTGCCTCAATGAACCCTCCAGAGCCGGCTGAAGTCCGGGCCCGTCTAAGCCGTCTTGGACGGCTAACTCATTTCACGAGACAGGAGGGATTTCGAGCGCGGGAAATGGTTTGAGTCGAACGAGAGTCGTTGCATGAAGCCAGTTGGACTTCCTCGTACCCTGCAATACCCGATCACGATTCGGCGCGGAGAAATGGGGTTGAAGGCAATGATGGTTATTGCTTTTGATGACCGTTCGAGCACATGGATGGAAGCTGTCACTGAACTGCTCGGGGAAAATGAGGCGGCGTATTTTTCAACCCGCCGTTTTGCCCGGCGGCAAGGAAGCTATTTACTCGGACGTTATGCGGCCAAGACAGCGTTGAGCTCCGTCCTCGCCGAGCCAGACCTGAGAGCGATAGAAATTGAACGCGGCGTTTTCGAACAGCCCATCGTCCGGTGTGGCCGAAATGGCCGGTGGGAGGTTACCATTAGCCACACAGAAGATCTCGCGGCGGCTTTGGCCTATCCCGCGGGACATCCGATGGGTGTCGATCTCGAACAAATTGATCCGGGGCAACATGAAACCATCTTGTCGCAGCTCTCGGAGCGCGAAATCGGATGGCTCAACCTTCATTCGGCAGACAGATTTCAATTTGCTAGTGCACTTTGGGCTGCAAAAGAATCTTTATCGAAAGTTCTGCGGACTGGCTTAATGGCCAATATTCGAGTTTACGATCTGACCGAATTCAATTTGATAGATTCAAGGGCGTGGGAAGGCTTTTTCGAGAATTTCGCGCAATACAAGGCCAGAGTATGGATCGGCTCGAACCATGTGTTATCAATCACCTGTCCTAAGCGATCCACGCTTGTTTTGGAGGAGCAGCTTTATAACATCTTCTGATCGCTTGCCGGATAGAATCGGTAGGGATGAGCTCCCGCTCGTCCGAGAATTGCAAGTTTTCGTGCGTTGATGCGGTAAATGCGGACGAGCAGGAGCTCGTCCCTACCGACTAATCGGGAAGGTCGCTTCGTCCCCATTTAGACATTAATTCCGGCCAGGCTAACAAAAAGCGGAAGGTGTCCAAGGGAATGAGGTTTAGTAGTTACAGTCGCGTCACTTGCCTCCTGTATAGCGCTTCTGTCTAAGTGTCCTTTGAGGCCTACCTGTGCTAAATGCCCCACTTATTGCGGAAAAGCGTCGACGCAGCGTCGGCAATAGGCTTGCCGTGCCCGAAGCCGGCAGCATCGAATGAGAGGCTGGCAAGTTTGCGCTGGCTGGCTCGACCTTCCTCTAAATTCTCGAAGCCGAGAGGATCACCGAGGCCCACTATGTTTGAGGCCACATCGCCCGCGAATAGCATTCGTCCCGGACGCCACAACAGCGCGACCTGTCCCGCGCAATGTCCTGGAGTATGAATGACTTCGATGCCGCCAGCGATCGGCAGTAATTCCCCATCGGCCAAAGGTTGGTCGATGCGAACCGGTTCCACCGGCTCATTGGGATGGAAGAATAGCCGGCACAGAACTCGCGGCAACAGTCCGGGCGCCGGCTTCAACGGCCGAAAAGGACCTCCACTCTCGGCCATGGAGATATCGAGCGGATGCATATAAGTCCTCACACCGGTCTCCCGCGCGATCGCAGCCGCGCTGCCGATATGATCAGGGTGGCCGTGAGTGAAAATCAGGTGTTTGAGCTGGTCTAGCGAACGCGCAAGCTCGCGGATCGCTCCGAAGACGGCTGCCTCCCGACCCGGGAAACCGGCATCGATCAGCGTCAACCCTTCATCACTTTCGATCAGATAGGCGTTTGACGTCCCCATCGGTACAACGTGCACACCTTTGATCACAGATTTCACAGCCTAGCCTTCCCTATGCTGACACGATACCCAAAAGTCTAAGATGCTCTTTTTCCGTTTCCTCGTCCGCCGGAAACATCGACTCGACGCGCAATTCCTGTGCAGCGACGGTCTGCGGAGCACCATGTCCGCGGCAAAATTGTCCTGAAAGTAGTCTGACAATAGAAGGCTATGACGGTGGCGCCTTCAACGTCGCCACCTCTTGTCCCGCGCCAGTGTGGTCGCGACGAGATGTCCAGAGCCTCCTGCGAGCCCTGCCCCCGGATGCGTCGACGCACCGATGTGCCAGAGACGATCGACCGGGGTCGCGTGACGACCCGATGAGGCCAGTGGCCGCCAGAGCAGGCTTTGGTCGAGTTCAGTGGAGCCGCCGTAAGGATCGCCATTCACGGCGTTGGGGTTG
>JAFAHI010000575.1 GCA_019237325.1 Verrucomicrobiota bacterium
CGATGCTCTAAGCGAGAAAGTCAAAGAGCTCTGTGTCCGGATTCAACAGCTGGGGCTGCCCTTGCCCGCGAATCTGCTCGAACAGATGCATCAGATCGATAACCCGGAAGTCCTGGCTGATGTGGTAGGAGCCGCTTTTGTTAACGAGTTGGCGCCGCGACAACAACTACTGGAGTCACCGGACGTTTCGGAACGCTTGCGGCTTCTGATCCAGATTCTGCGGACCCAGGCGGGTTGAACGACGCCGGGAACCAATTGTCCCCGTCCTCGAGAGGAACGCGTGTTGACGTGATGCGCTACCGCCCAACGCTTGGAGGGGAGCCGCTTTGGCATGTGCCCGTTCATTTAACGAATTTCGTCTCGACGCTAGTACGGCCGAAACGCGTGAAAACAGGCGGCTCCCGCGAATAACCCAGCATGATGTAGCTCTATGGGCCGGGTTTAAACGCATAGACGGCCACGAGTGAATGCATCGCGATGAGACGTTCCCGGGGGCCGCCTGTTCTCGTACGTTTTCGGCGGGATCAGCGTTAAAACAGGTGTTGAGAGGGCGGCGGGACAAGCGCCAAAGCGGCTCCCCTCCAGGCGCTGGGCGATAGCACATCACGCGAACGCGCAAACATTTTCGAGCACGAGGACGAGCCCGAGCACGAGGACGATTGCAGTCGTTCCCGCCGTTCCCACCGTTCCCGGCGATCCCGTCGTTACCGGCGTTTGCAAAAGGGGTTGTCAATCTTCGACGAATGAATTAATCCTGAGACCGCGTCTATGATCCGTCACCTTTACATTGCGTGTCTGGTTCCGATCAGCATAGCGCTACTTTCGTGCGGCGAATCGAGTCCCCAACCCCAAAAGGGCAAGTACGGGTATCTGCCTACTCCGACACCGAAACTTGTTGCGGCGCCGACCCCAACACCGGTTCCGATCCCGGTTCCCACCCCGACCCCGGCACCGGAAGTTAGCAATATACCCAACCCTGCAGGGACTCCGGCTGCGCCAGAGAACTATCCGTCCGCTACCAAAGTTCCAGGGAAGCCTGGTCGTGTTTACAGCCCCTATGCGCCCAATGCCGGAGAAGTTGACGTTGAAGGATATCCTCCCGGAGCTGAAGTAAAAGATCCGTACACTGGCAAGATTTTCTTGGTGCCGTAGGAAATAAGGAACCTAGCCTCTTAGTAAAAAAGGACGCGCCGCCGCGCGTCCTTTTTTCTTGTTTACTGGGGCTTACCAGCGGAAAGGCTAATTATGGGATCTCTGAATCTAGGGGTTGTCGGGACGGGGCTGATCGGCGGATCGATAGCGCTGGCTGGAAGTCGAGCCGGCTACCAGGTCACTTTCTACGAGCCCGCTGCCTCGCCGGCCGAAACTGTCCTTAGCGGCGCAGTCCGAGCCGCCGGCCTGGATGAACTCGCGAGCTCCAGCGATTTAATCTTTATCGCGACCCCCGTCTCTTCGATAGCATCTGTGGCCGATCGTTTAGCGCCTTGGGTAAAATCCAGCGCAATTGTCTCCGATGTCGCGAGCGTCAAAGGTCCGGTTTTCCATCATCTTTCTGAGATATTTGAGGGTCGATGTTTTTATATACCGAGCCATCCAATGGCCGGTTCCGAGAAATCGGGTCTGGAAGCTGCCCGCGTAAATCTGTTTGAGAATGCGGTCACTATCATCTCTCCGGATCTTTGCCAGGATAAGGCGGTGCTCGAACGCCTGACCCACTTCTGGCGAGAGACCGGCAGTATGCCGTTGTTCGTTGACGTGCCTACCCATGATCGGTTGGTGGCGGCAGTCAGCCATCTACCGCACTTAGTGGCGGCGATCCTGATGATGCATGCTGCCGAATTTGCCTCCGAAGGTCTCGCCTTGGTTGGGAACGGTTTTAAGGACTCTACCCGGATCGCAGCGGGTTCGCCTGAGCTTTGGCAAGAGATCCTTCTTGCTAATCGGAGCGATCTGCTTACCAATCTCTATCGCTTTCGAGACACGCTCAACGAGACGATTGGCGTCTTGGAGGCGAATGATGTGAAAAGCTTGCAAGCTTTTCTAGATGCGGCGAAGAGAAGCCGCGACAA
>JAFAHI010000586.1 GCA_019237325.1 Verrucomicrobiota bacterium
CGTTCGTAACTTCTTTCCGGATGAGCAGGAGCTTATCCCTACCGACCAATCACCCATTCGACGCGCTAAATGCTTGCCTGTTTCGAGCTTGTCGAGAAGCTCAGGGCAGGCCTTTCACTTTTCACTTCTCACCTTTCACCTCTGCCCCAACATCCCCCACCTCCAGCACGCAGCGAAACCCGTAAGTCCCATCTCGATCTTGGGGTGAAACTACATCGCGATACGAGGTAGCCAGAAGCCGGACACCATAGGTGGCCCAAGATCCGCCTCGTAGGACACCCCAGCTGGAGAATGTTCCTGAGCCGCCGTACGGATCGGAGCACCATTGCCAAACGTTTCCAGCGATATCGTAAAGGCCGTAACTATTCGGAGCGTAGCTGCCTACTGGTGACGTCTGAGGAAATCGCCGTGTTACTAACTTGGAGGCGCTCGGATTGCCGAAATTTCCGGCGTCAGGGGGCGGAGGCCATATCTCTCCCCATGGATAATCTTTCTGATCTTTGGAATCACGCGCCGCCGGCGATTGTCCTTGTTCGTCAGGCAACCCCGCTAATCGGCTCCAATCCCGATCCGTGGGTAAACGATATTTTGTTTTTGGGCCAATCAATCCCTGCCGTCTTTCTTCGTCCGTTAGCCAGCTGCAGAAAGCCTCTGCATCCGGCCGGTTAATCAGGACGGCTGGATGATCCGCGGTTTGCTCGAAATCCGGCACAACCATTCCTCGGCCGGTCGCATGACAGAAGGCTCTGAAATCAGAAACTCGTGTATCCCAGATCGATGCCAGAATATCTCGGACCGGAACGAACTTCATCCCCAGCGAATTAGTCCAGGTTGTTTTCCCGTCTGGCCAATTCGAAGGTTGCAGTTTAACCAGAGGAAGATCGAGATTCTCTCTGGCCTCCAACTTCGCATCGACTAGACCGGTACGGTAACCGGGTAGCCGAACCTCGATTTTCAACGGGCCCGGTGTGACATTTTCCAACACTAATGGCGTGCGCCCCATTTCTTTGCCGTTGAGCAATACCTGGGCTCCGCTTGGATCGGAACGCAGGGTCACGACACCGAACGCCGGCGTTTGCAGCACACATCGAAACCCATAGCAATCAGTGCGGCTATCCACGATGTCGTCGATCCGACGGCTTAGCCTCAACAACCCAGGGTCCGCGTTTGCCCAAGAACCGCCTCGTAGAAGCCGGGTGTCGCCGTTTCGAGAAAATTTGTCCATGCACCATTGCCAGACATCCCCGCTCAAGTCGTAGATGCCGAAAAGATTCGGCTTAAAAGAACCGACAGGGGAGGTGCGGGTAAAGGGATCCGAGTAGCCCTGAATCCAATGCCAGTTTGGTGGCCAGTCTGCGCCTTTCATCTCCGAGCCCGCATAGTTTCCGGCGCCGGCCGGGGGAGGCCAAGTCTTACCCCACGGAAAGACCTCAGGTCCTTTGTTGGATCTCTCCTCCGGGGTTTCACCTTCTTCATGAGCGAGCCCCGCGGCCTGACTCCATTCCAGGTCGGTAGGTAGCCGATAAAATTGACCCTCTTGTAGAAGCCCGGTGCCTTGTTCTTTCTGGGTGAGCCATGAACAAAACTCCAAGGCGTCTTTCCAGCTAACGCCGACGACCGGATGTTCATCTGTCTGGCTAAACCCTGGGTTGTCCCAAGTTTTACCGTGTTGTCCTTGTTCACCGTTCAAAATGCTCTCCATAGGTCCAGTCGGTTGATAACCGGTTTCCCGGACAAATTGAGCGAAATCGCGTATCCGCGTATCCCAGATACCCATCAACAAATCGCCCACGGGGACAAATTTCATCCCGATCGTGTTGGTCCAGCTCTGGCCGCTGACCGGCGCTTTGGCGATTTGGAGATCGGCCTGCACTGTTAGGGTCCGGCCGGTCTCTACTTTGCCTGTAACATCTGCGTAAAGATAATGAGCCAGGCGCAACTGATAGTGAACGTCGCCGGCAGGGACGGAGCTGAGATCTAGCGGTGTGGTACCGACCTGGTGTTCTCCGGCCCAGACCTGTGCACCCGGAGGGTCGCTCTCGATTCTAACCGAACCCATTGCAGGAGTTGGCGCTGGGGTCGCCGAGCTCACGGGCGTTGGGCTTGTCTGTGTCGACTTAGGAATGTTCCCAAACCAATGGTAGGCCGAACCGAGAACGCCGGCGGCCGCCACAGCGATCCATGCGACGCCACCGAGAACCACCAGCAAAAGCCGCCGGCGTTTCGTCTGCTTGGGGGCTGGCCCCGACTCGATAGCCGTCAATGCTTCCTGCAGCTCGTTACCGTTTTGAAAACGTTGCCTTGGCTCTCTGGCACAAGCCGTTAGCAGGACCGAGTTCAGCTTTAGCAGGAGCTCTTTGTTAGATAGCTGAGGCAGATCGGTTGGGATTTCCGGAAACTCGAGCCTGTCTTTGCCGGTAGCCGCTTCGTAAAGAACCTTGCCCAATGCATAAACGTCGGCGCTAGGACTCCCCGGGCCTTCAGGCGGCACGTAGCCTTCCGTTCCCACGTACGTTTTTCGCCCAGCCGCCGCTACTAATCCGATATCGGCGAGCTTTGGCGTTCCATTTACGAAGATGACGTTGGAAGGCTTAATATCCCGGTGGGTAAGCCCTTGTTCATGGAGATGACCTAAAGCGCCGCTCAGCGTTTTCCCAAGTTCCAGGCACGCCTTAGGTGAGAGCCGCTTAGAATCGTGGAGATCGGTTGCTAACGTATGAGGCGTATAGGTCGCCGGATCAATCTTTTGCCCTTTCTGCGAATCATCCGCCAGCTCCATCGTGTAGTAGAGAAAGCTGTCTCCGCGACCCACATGGTAAATGTTAACAAACCCTGGGTGATGCCGTGAGATCGGTTCAAAGGCGCGTATCCCGTCGAATTCCCGGTAGGCGATGTCCGGTTCCGGAAACACGACTTTGATGGCTCGGAATCCACCCGTCAGTGTCTTAGCCAACCAAATTTCGCCGTAAGCGCCTCGCCCGATCGAGCGAATGAGATCATGATCCGGAATATCAGGTACGCGTAGGCTCATGCTCCCCTTTTTCGACGCGAGCTATGATCTCCTTTAGAATCGGTAAAAGGCGGTTTTTTGCGAGGTAAACCGAGCCGACACTGACTTGGAGTTCTTTGGCGACTTTGCGAGCAGGCCATCCTTTGATTACATAACATTCGAAGACCTGGAATTGGGAGAGACTCGTCTTCTGTTTCAGACGTTCGAGCGAAGCGCCTAACAGATGGTTTTCCCACTCTTGGTTCCACGCTTCCGTGAACCAAGGTTGTTCTATCAATCCTGATTCTAGGTCAATCGCTTCCTTCGATTGCCGCTTCCGAAATTGGTCGGCGATTCTCCATTTGGCCAAAGTCAACAACCAGCCGCGGAAACTCCCAATATCAGGGTCGTATCGAAATTCTGGGATCTTACGAACGACAGAAATGACAGTTTCTTGCACGGCCTCCTCTGCTTCGAACGCATCCAAGCCGGCTTTCCTGGCGACCGAATAGATCAGGCGCCAGTACGTCTCGAAAAATTCCCGCCAAGTCCGGTGATCCTCCAAGTTGCTGAGACGTTGAACGAGACTGCGTCGAGTAACGAGGAAAGCTTCCTCCATAAAAAGTGCGGTTATCCTAGACGAGACGTCCGGTCAGAGGCGAGACGATTCGGTCGGTAAACGGTAAAGATGAGCTCCTGCTCATCCGGAGGAGCGACGCCGCAAATGGGCGCATTTGGGGAGGGCGCGCGTCCCCGCGCGCCGCGAGCGTCTCCTAACCTCGAGAGCTCTTTTTACCCTCTGTCGACGATTCCCGGCGCCACGATGAACCACGGATCGCGAGGAAGCGATCCCTCCCGGGTTAATCCCACCCGCCTAACTTTTTTTGAAAGAAAGCCCGGAACTTCGACGTACTACCTAATGAAAGATCATTATTATGCCATCAGCGCCGGGCCGAATCCTGAAGTCTATCCAGACTTTTTTCCTAACCATCCTATGTTTTATCTTTGGAGAGATCCAATGGCGTCCGCCGATCTGGCTGCGACCGATCGGTCGGTTCATTCTAGGCCACCGCATTCTGTGTTCGCTCGCCACTCTCGGGATCGTCGTCTGCGGGTTAGCCGTTTACTACGTCGAACATCTGCCCCAGCCGCAATTTAATAGCTTTACCGTCAGGCCGCCCGACGTCACACCCCTCGAGAAAGACCTGAAGCCGAACCCGGCCACGATCGTTTTTCGAGATTCAGCGGCTCCGTTGGGCAAGATCGGCGCGACGGTTAACCTCCAGATGACGCCTCGTTTAGCAGGTGAATGGAAATGGAAGAATGACCGGACGTTGGTTTTCTCGCCCTCAGAGGATTGGCCGCCTAACACTCGTTATCAGGTAACGCTGCCACAAACAGAAGTAGCCAGTAACATCCGCCTGAAGACCGATGTGGCAGAATTCGTCACTCAGCCGCTCGTGGTGAGTTTCAAAGATTCGCAATTTTACCAAGATCCGGTTGATGCAGACAAACGACAGGTGATCGCGACGATCGAAACCAATTTCCCTGTCCAGTTAGACGCGCTCCGGAACCAGACAAACGCTCAAGTGCTAGGCGGCACCAACTTGTTTGGAGACAAGCAGCCGCTCGAAATTGTTGCTGACCTGCACCAACGGCGATTCTTTCTCCGGTCCGCCAACGTAACCTTGCCGGACCAGGAAGACTTTGTCCTCCTCGCCATCAAGGAGGGCCTGGTTAGCGCGTCTGGCACCTCGCGGACGACAACAGACGAAGTAACCAAGGTGCGTGTGCCTGATCGTTATAGCTTCTTTACTATCCAAAGCGTCGAGTCATCGACGGCGCGCCGCGACAATGGCGATATCGCTCAGTTGATGGCGGTCTCCACGAGCACCAACACCAAAGCAGCCGATATTGCCTCTGCCATCCAGGTCTGGCTTCTACCTAACAAGAAAAACGTAGAAGAAAGCAACGACAACAGCTCGGAGGACAGCGACTCCAAAGCGACCGATGACCAGAACAAAAACAGTGACTCCAAGGACAACGACACGAATAGCGACTCGAAAGATACCGACAGTAAAGACAGCGACTCGACTACAACCGACTCTAACAACGACGACGCGAATAATAACGACGAAGACAGCAGGGATGCCGTATCGTGGAAGAGTCCGGGCGAAGTTACCGATGAAGTACTGAAGACAGCCCAACGGTTGCCAGCGACACTGCAACCAGAAAAAGAGAAGTTCTCCCAGGAGCATCTGTTCCGCTTTGTCTTACCAAAGGGAGGTCAGCTGTTTATTCGGGTACCGAAAGACACGCCGGCGGTAGGCGGCTATCTGCTTGGGGCCGATTATAGGGCAGTCGTCGATGTCGATCCGTTGCCGCGCGAAATCCAAGTCCAAGGAAAAGGTGGGATACTTGCCCTAGGCGGAGAAAGAACTCTGTCAATCATCACTCGGGGAGTACAAGATGTAGAGTTCGAGATTGCCAAGGTCCTGCCGGGCCAAATTAATCATCTGGTTACGCAAACGTCAGGTTCCTTCAACAAGCTGGAGTTCCTCGGAGATAACTTCGATCAGAACAACATCAGCGTCATCAGCCGGCCTCGTTTGCAGATCGCAGACGATGGTGATGGTACCGCTAAGTACAGTTCGCTTGTCCTGGATCCTTATTTAACGGCGAGCGGCAAGATTCAGTATGGGCTCTTTTTCATCAAGCCCAAAGCGATCGATCCGCATAGTCACAAGAAAGTAAAAGCGCGCTCCGAAACGCGGTTCGTTCTGGTAACCGATCTCGGAATCCTGGTGAAGCGAAACAAGGATCAGAGCCGCGAGATTTTTGTAGTATCACTTAAGGACCAGACTCCTGTCCCAGATGCTCATGTCTCTCTGTTAGGAAAGAATGGCCTAGCCCTATTTGATGGCGCGACCGACGAGAATGGACATATCCATTCGCCGGCTTTGGCTCAGGCAGAGGGCGAGCGTGATCCCGCGGCGATCGTTGCGCAATTGGGCAACGATCTTTCGTTCATGCCTTACGAACGCGACGACAACCTCGTTGATTTTTCTTCATTCGAAATCGACGGCGAGGTATCACCCGCGGCAGATACCGTCGAAGCGTTCCCGTTCACGGATCGCGGAGTCTACCGGCCTGGTGAAACGGTCCATGTAGGGTTGATTGTTCGGTCTCAACACAACGCTTCCGCCGAGATTCCGCTGGTAGTAACCGTGGACGATGTCAGCGGAAATTCCCTTGGTTCAGAGGTGGTCAAAACGCAGGGATTAGCCGAAACCAAATTCGAGGTACCGGCTGACGCTGCGACCGGCGAATATCATCTAACGGTCCATTTACAAAACAAGGACGGAACCCAGATCGCCGAAGAATACTTTCACGTAGAAGATTTTCAGCCTGACCGGATGAAGCTGACCGCATCACTTCAGGTCGGCGAGGACGCAGCCTGGATCACTCCGGACCAACTTGCCATTAATGCTCACCTGGAGAACTTG
>JAFAHI010000270.1 GCA_019237325.1 Verrucomicrobiota bacterium
TGTGGATTCGTTAGAATGGTGACCCCAAACAAGAAGTCATTCCAGATGTTAGTAAACTGGAAGATACAGACCACGACGAATGCCGGCAATGACAGCGGCAGCATAACATTGGTAAAAATCCGGACCAGGCCGGCACCATCGATCCGGGCTGCTTCTACCATCTCGTCGGGGATGTTAGTGAAATAATTTCTGAAAATTAGAGTGACTATAGGCAAGCCGTAGATCACGTGTACCGCTATCAGACCAGGAATGGTCCCGTAGAGTCTTATCATCTCCAGGAATTGGATCAGCGGTATCAGAATGCTCTGATAGGGGATAAACATTCCGAAAACGAGCAGGGCAAAAAGGACGTTAGATCCGCGGAATTTCCACTTGGAAAACAGGTAACCGTTAACTGAGCCCCAACAGGCTGAGATAATCGTGGCGGGTATCGCAATCAAAAGACTGTTGCCCATGCTCGGACCCAGACGCTGGAATGCTTCCCTGAATCCACCGCCGCTCAACTGGGTAGGCAAATTCCACATTGTGGAGACGCTGACGCTGGTCGCCTCTTTTAACCCATTTACGATCATCACGTAGAACGGCATCAAAAAGAAAAGCAGACACAGAATCAAAAATCCTAAAATTAGGTAGTCGCGGAATTTCGTAGGCAACTCCGCTCGGATACCGGAAGGAAAAAGAGACATAGTTAGCGTTTCCTGAGATTGGTCCAGAGGTAAGGAACAATGATCAAACAGACAAGTAACAGCATGATCACCGAAGCAGCGGCGCCCAAGTTATAGCGAGTTGCTTTGAACGTATAATCAAAGACGAATATGCCGGGCACATCGGTCACAAAGCCCGGACCGGCACCACCGGCCATTGCGAAAATTAGATCGAAGATTTTGAGGGAAACATGTCCAAGAATAATAGCAGTACTCACCGTAACCGGGTTCAGTTGCGGGATCACTACCTTTGTATACACCTGCAGCTCTGAGGCGCCGTCGATCCGGGCAGCTTCGCGAAGCTCGTGAGGGACCGTGGCCAAACCGGCGATGTACATTGACATGGCGAACCCGGTCAGTTGCCAACCCGCCGCGATAACCACGGGGATAAGAGCCATGGGAATGCCAAGTTGAATGCTGAGGCTCTTAAGTGGCGGAAACATCGTTCCTAACCAGGTGTTCAACGAGAAGAGCACGGATGTGTCGGTGACCCAGCCCGGGTGCAAAGGGGGGCCTCCGAAGGCCGCTATTAGCTTATTGATACCGAGAGTATCGAAAAGAACGTTAACTCCCTTTTCAGGGTTAAAAATCCAGCGCCAGGCAACACCGGTGACGATGAAAGAAAGTGCGTAAGGAAATAGGAAGACGTTTCTGAAAATAGAATAGCCGATTAGTTTTCTATCGAGCAGCAAGGCGAGGAGAAGTCCGAACGCGAGCGAGAATGTCAAGAAAAGGACAGTGAAGACAAAAACGTTGCGCAAGTTGGCGTGCCAACGCGTCATCATGAACATTTGCTGATAAGTGACGCCCAGCGGTTGGCGGATGCTCATATCTATCTTGAGGGTGCCCCAGTTAGAAAGGGAGACCCAAACGGTGATCGCGATAAAAACGTATACAAATATCACGATCAAGGTCATCGCCGGGGACAAGATTAAGGGCGATAACAGCCGATCGAAGAAATGGCGTTTGCGCGTGGGCTTTTCTCGAATCGAAGACAGCCTGCTCTTAGCGATTTGGGCAGTCGAATTGGTATCTGTTGATCCCGCGGTAGAAGAATTCATCAGTTAGAACAACGTTAGCGTCTACGGAACCTCTAGGGAGGGCGCGCGTCCTCGCGCGCCGGGAGGATCTACCAGAGCTGCAGACGTGTTTAACCGGATGGATGAACAACGCGTGCAGTTCCTAGAATCACGGATCGCGGGGAAGCGATCCCTCCCCTAGCGAACTGCCGGGGTGAGTGGAAACGATCACCCCGGCATTTAAATCTTTCGGAATTTTCTACTTCGCAATATTGGATTCTTTTGCCGCCTGCACCAAGGCTGAGCAGAAAGCATCTACATTTTTGTCTACCACGAACTGGGTAATCGCATCGTTTAAAGCCTGTTGGAATGCGGCAGGAGCCGCCTCCCCATGAACACAGCTGGGCAGGAGTGCATCGCTGGAGAAAGAATTCATCGACCATTGATGGTACGGGCCGAATTTACTCTTATCGACATCGGTCCGAATTGGGATCGAGCCCTTCAGAGGATTGAATTCTTCCTGGGATTCTTTGCTACCGATGCTCTTCAACCAGGCGATGGCTTCGGCTTTGTGCGGTGCATTCTTAGCCAGCGTAAAGCCGTCAGCGACGACAATGAATCCACCTTTGGTACCGGGATGGGAAACCCAACCAAAATCAACATTGTCTTTGAGGTTCGCTTTGGTGAATTCACCGTGGGCCCAATCGCCCATAGATGAAAATGCGCAGCGACCTTCCTCAACGGCCTTGATAGCCTGATCCCAAGTTAACGCCGAGTGATCGGAATTCTGGTATTCGAGCATTTTGGCGTAGCTTTGGGCGGCCTGTTTCACCTTAGGATCATCGAAGGCCATCTTGCCGCTGAAGAGGTCTTGCCAACCGGTCGGTCCTACCGTGCCTAAGAGCGTGTTCTCGAACAGCTGAGCGGTTGCCCAAATACCGGAATCACCGACCGCAAGGGGGGTAACCCCGGCTGCCTTGAGTTTAGCGCAATCTGCAAGGAACTCGTCGATGGAGATAGTATCACCGATCTTGATGCCGGCCTTATCCAGTACCTTCTTATTATACCAAAGATCATTACCTCGATGGACACCAGCCAGAACGCACCACTGTTTCCCATCTTTTGTTAACAGGTTGACCAATTGCTCAGGTAATACCTTTCCCCAATTCTCAGATTTGTAGAGGTCGTTAAGCGGTTCGCAGTAACCAGGCTCAACATATTGTCCGAGTAATTCCCAACCCGGATGCGATTGCCAGGTATCCGGTGGGTTGCCGCCCGCAAGTCGAGTTTGGAGCACGGGGCGAGCTGCGGAACCACCGCCGCCGGCGACCGTTGCATTAATGATTTCGACTCCGGGAGTACGCTCTTTATACACCTTGAAAAGAGCGTCGAGTGCGGCTGCCTCGCCTCCGGACGTCCACCAGGAGAAGACTTCTAGCTTCTTGGCGTTATCCGCAAAGGCGGCGAACGGTATTAACAGAGCCAGCGCGGTGGCGAGCTTTGTTAAGGGGAGACACTTATTTATTTTCATTCTTGGGGGTTTTGCTGTTGGGGGACGGTTTATTTCAAACCGAGGAAGAAGCGGCATTCTGCAGCAGCTTATCTAAAGCCGCGAGAAAAAAGTAATCGCCCCACATGACACTTTCATCGACACCTAACCCTTTGCGTTCGTGATAAATGCCGTGGAGAAGGATGCCCTCCCATCCGGGGCGGCCGGTAGCGAGAAAGTCGTTGGTTAATAGAGTAGTCAGCGTGTGCCTGGCGCGGTCAAGGTACCGTTGGGCCAGACTGGGGTTAGTCACTTGCTGAGCCAAATCTAGAAAAGCGCCGGCGGCAATGGCTGCGGCAGAGCTTTCATAGGTTGCCTTTGGAGGAGGCTGATCCCAATCGTTAGGCGGGACACCCTCGCCGGGCGTGCGCTCAATAAAGTAGTTAGCCGTCGCTACAGCGGTATCGAGGAACCTAATCTCTTTTGTATACTTAAATGCGGTGGTGAACCCGCCTATCGCCCAGGCCTGTCCACGTGCCCAGCTGGAATCACCCCGCCAACCTTGGTGGGTGCTCTGGCACAAGAAGGCCCCGGAGTTTGGGTCAAAGATCCCTTCGTGCGCTGTGCTCCCATCGCCGCGGACTAGACACCGGCGTGTGGTGAGGCAGTGCTTTAATGCGATGTCTTTGAGCGTTTGATCGCCGAGCTCCTGCGCCGCATAGAATATAATCTCCACGTTCATCATAATGTCGATGAACAGGCTTTCCGGAGCTACAAACGAGCATAGGTACTCACCCTTTTCTTGAAATCTGCCAGCTAAGGTTTTGCCCGCAGTTAGAACGGCGCTTTGAATTTTCTTGTCTCCGGCGACCTCATACCAAACCTTCCAAGTCGGCAAGAAGAGGAAACCGAGATCATGGACCATACTATCGAATTGCCGGTGCTCAATTAACCTGGAATATTCTTCGGCCTTCGTGTGCCACCAAGGATCCCCGGTTCGTCTCGCTAATATCCAAAGCATTCCTCCCAAAAAACCTTCACACCAATTCGTCCAGCTCTCCGACTCGTGCTTCCATCTTCCCGCCTTGGTAAAGAGTGGGAAATAGCAGGGATGATTCGTGATCAATTTGCGGAGCTGAATTTCCGCAAATTCGAAAGCTCGGTTGGCTTTGGAAGTGAGGTCGTCAGAGGGGTTCATACTGTTCCCGGCATGGTCGGCGTTTCCCTGGCCCACCAGCCGGTCCTGGGTCCGAGATGGACTTGGACCGTTTTCAGTTCCGTGAATTCTTCGATCGAAAATCTGCCGAGCTCGCGACCGAGGCCGCTTTGATTGAATCCGCCAAAGCAGAGTTCTGGGTAACCATCCATAAAGGTGTTTATCCAGATCGTACCGGCGCGAATGCTGCGGCTGACCGTAAAGGCCGTATCGATGTCCCGAGTCCAAACTCCTGCGGAAAGCCCGTAGATGGTATTATTGGCGATCCGAATCGCCTCTTCGGTAGTGTCGAAAGTCAGAATAGATAAAACCGGGCCGAAAATCTCTTCTTTCGCTATCGACATTTCCGGCTGCACTTCGTCGAAGATCGTCGCTTCAATGAAACGGCCGTTTTCGCGGTTTAGCGCTTTTCCACCTAACCTTAACCGGGCGCCATCACGGTTTCCTGAGTCGATGTAACTAAGGATTTTTTGAAATTGGTTTCCGTCGATGATAGCGCCGATCTTGATTTGTTCATCTAGCGGATCGCCAACCGGTATTGTCCTAGCGGTTTCGATCACTCGATTGATAAAGTTTTGCGCGATGGATCGTTGGACGAGCAAACGGCTACCGCTGTTACAGCATTCACCCATGTTGAAACAGACGCCGAAAACGACCGCATCGAGTGCGGCTTCCAAGTCGGCGTCGGCAAAAACGATGTGCGGATTCTTACCGCCAAGTTCGAGTTCGACCTTCTTAAGGTTGCTTTTCGAAGAGCCGACCACCGCTTTCCCAACCTCCGTGGAGCCGGTAAAGGAGATCATGTTAATATCCGGATGTTCTGATAGCCGGGCTCCAGCGGGTTCGCCGTAACCGCTGATGATGTTGACTACCCCGGTGGGTAAACCGGCTTCGGCGAGAAGCTCACCCAATCGCAGGGTAGTGCCCGGCGTGAGTTCACTGGGTTTCACCACGCAAGTACAACCAGCAGCCAGCGCAAAGGGCAGTTTCTGGCTGATGATCAAGAGCGGGAAATTCCACGGCGTAATCATTCCCAGTACGCCGATGGGTTCGCGGATAGTTAATCCCAGCACCTGGGCGCCAAGCGTATTGTAACTATCTCCATGAAGATGACGACAGAGCGCGGCAGCATAGTCCCACAAGGCGGCGCTCCATTCCATTTCGTCTCGCGCCTGTTTTATCGGTTTGCCGCTTTCCAAGGTTTCAATCAGAGCGAACTCGTCTTTACTGGCGCGAATGAGTTCGGCTGCGCGCAACAATACTTTTGCACGTTCGGCGCCGGGCAGATGAGGCCAGGAGCCGATGTCGAACGCACGTCGAGCCGCGGCGACAGCAGCGTCCACATCGTCCGCACCGGCCAAAGGGTATTCTCCGACTTTGACCCCATGAGCCGGGCTTTCGCGGCTAAACGTTTGACCGCTCTTAGCCGATGCAGCGTGGCCGTCGATCCACATGGTGTAAGTGAAATGGGCGTTAGGGAGTAGGGTAGTCATGGGAGGGAGAGGAGGAGTTAAGGAGTTCAGGAGTTACAGGAGATCTCAGTGCGACCGACGGCGCCCAGAAGGGAGTTCCTCTTCTGAACTCCTGAAACTCATTGAACTCCTGAACTCCTTTTCTTTGGCGGGTATTCATAGTTGTTATTTTCCTTTGAACTCGGGCGCTCGTTTTTCTTGAAAACCTCTCAATCCCTCCGCGGCATCGTTTGTGGCCGCGGTGACTGCGCCGGCTAAGGATTCGAGCACGAGTGCGTTTGATGCGTCGCTATTTATGAGTTGTTTCGCAATCTGAACGGAGACCGGCGCGTTCCGGCAGATCAGATCGGTGAGTTCACGGCTCTTAGCGCTAAGATCGGTAACCACTTCGTTGACGAGCCCCCATTGTTCTGCGCGCTGTGCATCGATGGGTGCACCAGAGAAGATCATTTGTTTGGCACGAGCGCGGCCGATGATTTGCGGCAAGCGAAAAGTACCAGCCCACCCCGGTACGGTGGCGAGTTTAACTTCCGGTAGGGCGAAGGTAGCCTGCGCGGTTGCGATCCGGATATCTGCGGTTAGCGCGAGCTCGAGGCCGCCGCCAAACGCGAATCCGGGCAGCAAAGCGATCACGGGCTGACGAAGCTGGGCGAGCCGGTCGAAGACCTGGTGCCCCCGTCGATTCCACGTAGACCACATCTCGAGCGGGGAGAGCGCTGTCCAGGCATGGATATCTGCGCCGACGGAGAAAGCGCGTTCGCTGTCGCTATCCAGTATCACCACTCGCACATCGGAGTTCGCCTCCAGCGCGTTGGCCGCAGCCTCGAGTTGCGTCAGCATCTCCGGATCGAGCGCGTTCAACTTTTCCGGCCGGTTAAGAGTGATCCGGCCGATCCTGTCTTCTATTTGAAAAAGGATTTTTGGTGAGGATGACGTTGGGTCCATGGGTTTACTCAATTGTGGCCGTCTAATTGTCCCGGAGGGACTGTAAGAAGGTAGCCTGGCACGAAGTGCCTGGACATGAGGTGACCGCGAATCCGTCCCGTAGGGTACGGTCTGAGGCGTTGTTCCCGGTTGACGATGCGAAGCGCTTTGTGGGGAAGAACGCATCGTCCGCGAACCCACAAATCATACCGTTCCCTACGGGACGGAACCGTAATGGCCGGTTTTCCAGGCACTTCGTGCCAGGCTACCTTCATAGGGTCCCTCCGGGACTAGTTAGTTTTTTCACCAGCTCAACGGCTGCCCGGCAGCAGACCGCGGCAAGAGTTAGCGTCGGGTTGATTCCAATACAGGTCGGGAAGGTGGCGCCGCCGTAAACATACACGCCCGGTGCGTCGTGAACTTCCAGGTCGCGGTTCACGACACTGGTTTCTGGGTTATTGCCCATCCTGGCTCCGCCAAAGTCATGGCTGCTGCCGACCCCAGTAAAGCTGGTGCCCCGCCACGTCTTGGTTGCACCCATCGCTCGCAGGATCTCCTCCGATTTACCTTCCATCCAATCGGCTAGCTTGCGTTCGTTTTCTTGGAGATCATAGGTGATCCGCAAGAGCGGAAGCCCAAGCCCGCTCTTGTCTCGATGAACGGGATCGAGATCGAGGTAATTCGTGGCGTAAGGCAGCGCGTCAGGCTGGATACGCACAACGCCGAAATGTTGCCATTGTTTGAGGTGATCCCGATAAGATTTCCCCCAGGCGGTAACATCGCTGGGGAGCGCTTCCCGGCTGATCTGGATCGGAAGGAATTGCTGCTCGGCGCCCAGGGTGGCACCGCCGATAAAACCTTCGTTTACGGAATCAAAATTTGCCGACAAAAAATCGTCGAGCACGACTCCTTGAGCAGCGGGTCCGGTGTGCCGGTTAAAAATCGTGTTTGGGAAAAAGCCATCCACGTGCGCAAACATCTTCGTCATGAAGTATCGACCGAGTTGGCCGTGCTGGTTACCAATGCCAGTTGGGTGTTTCATGCCGCCGGACAAGAACATGAGCCGGATGTTCTCGAAGGTGTAGGCACCAAGGATGACGGTGCGTCCGCGTTGAGTTTGGTGTCGCCCTAAGGCATCAACATATTCTACGCCGGCAGCGTGACCGGTTTCGTCGGTTAGGATCCTGATCACTCGACAGCCGGTCCGCAGATCGAAATTTCCGGTGCCCAAAGCGCGAGGCACACAATCGAGTGAGGGATCCCATTTGTCGCCGGTATACGAACCGAACCCATTATTCCAAGCGGTGTAGGTCGATGCGGGTCGACCTCGATAGGGAATTGTATTCATTCCGGCGCCAACCGGGTGTGGATGTAAGCCAAGCGATCGGGTGGCCTGGCTAAAAATTTCACCTAGCCGGAACGGCCGCATGGGCGGCATGGGTAGCGGTCGTGAACGTTTGACGAATGGGTTGGTTTCATCTCCTGCGATACCGATGGCGTGCTCTAGATCGCTATAGAACGGTTCGAGTTCTTCGTATGAGACTGGCCAATCTGTTAGTGAGCAATTGCTGGGTATCGCTTTATCACCCCAACGATCTACCACGTAGCTGCGCATCTGGAAGTGATGTGGATGGAACCGCCGCATCCAAGCCCCGTAATGAATGACCGAGCCTCCGACACTGTTCATCATCCGCCCTAGAGAAAAGGTGGCTTCACGCGTTGGCTCCAGTTCATTTCTGCGCCAGCGGGGGACCTCGGTGCCGAACTTTGGCCCCATCAGCGCCCGGCAATAGTAGGCCGAGCCCAGCTCGTCTGGGAAGTAGTCGGCGCCGCACCGAAACGGCCCAGGTTCAAAACCGATCACCTTTAGACCGGCCTCCGCCAGTATCGGCGCCACAATCGAATTCATCGAGCCGACCCCAACTAGAATGACGTCAACTTCGTTGGCGGGTGGAGCTTGTCCTCTTAGCGGGTCGAACCCTGGGATATCGCGAACCGGCATTTGCCAGCTCGCACCTAGGTCTGTCAAAGATTGATACCGACCGCCTTTATCGGCCGGTGTTTCCATCAGATTCTCCTCTGCCGAGTTCTCGAGCCATACCCCGGGATGCTTGAGAAGTCTCCAACCGGATTTTTCTTTGTTACCACCGTGGACTGGATCCGCGAACAATCCTTCTTGTAAATGGGTCCGCAACGTATCGAAAAAGTCTCTAGCCGGAAAGTCAGGACAGGACGGAAGCTCATTTCTTTCCAAGGCCTGAATAATCTGGTCTTGCTCGGCTGGACTGGCCGCCTTGAACGTTTTTCCTGACCGCGTCAGCATTTCGCGATCGAGTGCGGCTAACCCGGCTCTATATAAGGGATGGAGATGAGAGTAGGCGCTGCTTAGCGCCTTATCTACATAGTCGGTGACTCCAATTTCTACGGCTCCGGGACCGTCATCATCAGCCGGAAACATGTGTTCGAAGACGGCGTCCAAAGTTGCAGCGTCGTGCGGATTCAGCGCGATTCGTTCTGGGGAAGATTTGGTCATGCTAGGCACGCTGCTTCGTTCTCGGTTGTCGGGAGGGATCGCGTCCTCGCGATCCGTTGTATTCGGAGCCGAGCAAGGGGTTCGATCGAGTGCTTGGGGTAGGTCGACGACTGCGAGCCTATTCGCGGCGCGCGGGGACGCGCGCCCTCCCGAGTCAGGGGTAGGTTGACGCGCATCCTCATATCCTCTCCCTCAATTGCAATCCGAGCTTCTGCGGCTCGAACAGTCTCGAGTCCATAACTTTGAGTTTCGAGCTCACTCGTAACTTGGTTTCAGCCTGTTGCAGAACGTCCCGGTCCAGATCGATACCGGATGCGATCTCGATCACCGTCAATCCCTCCGGTTCGAGCTTTAATACCGCTCGCTCGGTTACGAACAGAACGTCTTGTTTCTGTTGCCGAGCTCGTTTCCCGCTGAACGTGACATGTTCGACCTCTTCGACAAACTTTCGGCTTTTGCCTTCTTTTAGAATCCGCAGTTGGCCGGCTTCAATTTGTTGGTCCAGTCCGCCAGCTGTGAAGTAGCCGCAAAAGACGATAGCCTTAGCGTGCGCAGTGATATCGATAAACCCGCCGGCTCCCGCGGTAACGTGAGGCCGGGCGGCTAAGCGCGAGACGTTAACGTTTCCCTCGCCATCGACCTGTAGAAAAGAGAGGTAGCTCCGATCAAAGCCGCCGCCTTGGAAATAGGTAAACTGATCCGGCGACTGCATAATGGCATCGGCATTGGATGCGCAACCAAAGGCGAACCCCAGCAGTGGCATGCCGCCGACTGCCCCTTGTTCAATCACCCAGGTCACTTCGCCATGAAGTCCTTCCTCTAACAGTATGCGCGGCACGAGCGCCGAAATGCCGAAACCGAGGTTAACGGCATCGTCTTGTAGGAGCTCCATGGCAGCTCGACGGGCGATCACTTTGTCGAGTCCCCATTCTGTTTCTTTGAAGCTGCTTTCCGGACGGAAAATTTCGCCGCTGATTGCCGGGTCATAGACAGTCTGGGTGGTTTGTTTCTGTTCTGGGTCGACCACGACGTAGTCGACCAAAATACCGGGGATACGCACGGCTTGCGGCTTCAACGTTCCGTTGGCGCATAGACGCTTCACCTGGGCAATAACGATTCCTCCGGCGTTCCGGGCGGCGATCGCTTGGTCCAGCGCGCCGAGATAAGCGCCTTCGTTTTCCATCGAAATATTTCCCCGTTCGTCGGCGGAGGTGCCGCGGATGATCGCGACGTTCGGCGAGATGGCAGGATAAAATAGCCATTCTTCACCGCGAAACTCGGTGAGCTGAACATAATCCTTCGGTGTCGATTTGTTCATCGCACCGCCTTGCAAGCGCGGGTCAACGAATGTGTTCAGACCGACCTTACTTAATATGCCGGGCCGCCGGGCGGCACCCTCGCGATGCATATGAAAGATGATTCCGCTCGGCAGGTTGTAAGCTTCAATTCGATCTTCAATGATCAGTTTCCAAATCTCAGGTGACGTCATGGAACTGGGACCACTGGGGAGCGAGCCTGCCACCACTCTTTTTAGCAGACCGGGTTGCGCCAAGTGGTCGACTCCGGCGATTCCGTACATGTCGCCGGCCGCGATCGGATGAATCGACGTCAGCTCGCGCGGACGGCCGGCTCGCCGGTAGTGGTCTCCGATGGCTTTGAGCGTTGCGTCAGGGCAGGCGAGTGCGCTGGATGAGCTTACTGACAATACGGCGTTGTCGGGGATCAGCGGGCCGACTTCTTGGAGGGAGATGAAACGGGCGCGAGGCATTTCTTAAGTGAGAAGTGAGAGGTGAGAGGTGAGAAATGAGAGGTGAAACGTAAGTAATCAGTAATCAGTGGTCAGCGTGGATGAGCGGCGGTGTGTGTTAGCGGGCATTTGCTATCTGCTATTTGCTATTCAGACCGGGCGTGATCCCGGGCTGTGGATTCTCGGACGATCAGGCGTGGGATCAGGATCACCTGGCGCACGGGGGCGGTTGGTTCTTTGATCCGGTGTAGCAGCAGGTCCGCGGCTGCTTCGCCGATCTTAGCCGGGCTGGTATCAACGGTCGTTAAACCGCCGAAATGGGCATCGGCGATGTTGTTAAATCCGACGATCGAGAAATCTCTTCCCGGCTCTTTGCCGGAGGAGCGAAGCGCTTCAATCGCGCCTAAGGCTACTACGTCATTAAAGCAAACTGCAGCGGTTGGCGCCGGGGACAGAGTCAATGCGGTCGTGAGTCCCTGGAATCCACCTTTTCGATTAGGCGCCTGCTCGATAACAAGATCTTCCCGAAACGGGATTCCATTTTTTTCTAAGCCTTGCCGGTAACCGAGGGACCGTTGTTGGGCGGAAGAGAGTGAGGAGGGACCTCCGATAAATGCGATGTGTCGATGACCCAGCGCTGCGAGATGATCGATGGCGAGCTCCGAGCCGGCTACGTTATTAACTCCTGCATAATCGACCCCGTTCAGCGGACGAGTAAATGCGACCACGGGAGGCAGGCGTCCGGCTAGACTCCCGGCATCGGTGATCGAGCATTGGGTTGGGCAGATCAAGATCCCGTCAGCCGGGTATTCGGACAACGACTTAAGGAGGCGCTGCTGCTTTTCCGGGTTTTCAGAGGTGTTGCCCAGAATCGTGACCAGTCCGGCGGAACCAAGCCAGTCCTCAATCGCTATGATGATCTCAGCAAAAAACGGATTCGTGATATCCGAGACGATCAACCCGATGGCGTGCGAGCGTTGGGTACGGAGGTTGGCGGCTCCGCGATGATACACATAACCGAGGCGGCTGATGGATTGTAAGACGCGTTTTCTGGTGGAGGGAGCGACGGACGACACATTACGGAGAACAAGGGAGACAGTGGCGCGTGAGACCCCGGCATCGGAAGCGATGTCGACCAAGGTGACACGGTCTTTAAGGGGAGGCTCCATCATGATTAGATCGATCTAATGTTTAGCTGTGCTGAATCTAATCTGGAGCCAAGGAGCTCGGTTATTAGATCGATCTAATCGTAGTCAGGGAATTGTCTTTGTCAAATCGTGCAATTTGTCTTGACGAATCCCCTTCACTACCGCCTCAGTCAACTATCGCTATTCCCTACTCAATTGATGGCCATCCGGCCCTTAGTCTTGTGCTGCTTCACGGCGAATCCTCCCAATGAAAGAGCCCATTCAAAAAGTCCTTCGTTATATGGCTATCGAGCTTGCGGTATATGCAGCCCTAGCCATCGCCTACTTCTGTCTAGTCTTGCGATTCTTAGGTACCTGGTTGGCCGGGCTATTTCACGAGCAGCGAACCTACTACGTTGTCGCCTCCATCCTTCTTATGGTCGGACAAGCAATCGGGCTTGAGAGATTGGGAACAGGTCTGAGCTACGTCATCCGCCGCGGAAAAAAATAGACATGTTCTTTCCGATCTCCGGTGTTCACATTAACCCGTTTGTGCTGGGAATATTAGGGCTGGTCATAGGGATCCTTGGCGGATTCTTTGGAGTCGGCGGCAGCTTCTTATCTGGCCCCTCTTTGTTCAGTTTGGGGATGCCCTATAACTTTGTCGTTGGCACTGACTTGATCCATATAGTCGGTAAGTCGATCGTCGCAGCCCGGCAGCACCGCATACTAGGCCATATCGACCTTAAGCTGGCTGCAGTGATGGTGATCGGAACGCTGGTCGGTTCCGAAGGCGGTGTGGATGCAATCGAAGCGCTTAAGCGTTTAGGTGAAGTCAATCTGGTTGTTGGTCTGACCGCTATCAGCGTTTTCACCGTGATTTCAATTTTCGGGGCGTGGGAAAGTTGGCAGGCATTGAGAAAATCTCGGGCAATTACCGATGATCCCGATGGTCCGAAAACGGATGTCTTGGTGTTCGACCGCCTGGCGAAATTTTTTCAGGGACTCGCGCTTGGGCCAAGGATCAGCTTAAAGCAATCCGGCATCCTGAAGATTTCGATCTGGTCGATTGTGTTGGTTTCATTTGTTGGTGGCTTCTTCAGCGGTTTTCTTGGGGGCGGAGCGGGCTACATCCGGATGCCGGCCATGGTCTACCTTCTTGGGATTCCCACCCACATCGCCGTCGGCACCGATCTCTTCGAGATAATCATTTCGGCAGGTTACGGATCCATCCGTCATGCCATGAATGGGAATGTAGACATTCTGGTCGCCTTAGTGATGCACACCGGAGCGGCCGTTGGCGCCCAACTGGGCGCCCGATTGACCCAGTATTTCAGCGGACCCTGGATTCGCCTGGCATTCGCTCCGTTGCCTTTGCTGGGTGCGATTATGGTCGCGATTGCCCTGATTACCGGGCACCATTCGTGACTCGCCTGAAGCTCGTCCGAATGACAGATTACAAATGACAAATAACAAAATAGGGCGCCAAAATCTGTCATATGTCATCTGTCATTTGTCATGTGAGGGAGCTTCAGGCGACTGCTTTGCTATTTGCTATTCTGGATTGATATCAATCCAGCCAGCCCGGACCCGATGAGAATTCTTCTTTGCTCTGAAGGAACTGAACGATCCGAAAGCGCGATCCAGCTTTGTTTGAAGATCGCGGCTGCCACCCAATCCCAAGTGACTATCTTTGGTGTCACTGAGCTTGAGCGGGATGAGGTGCCATTATTAGAAGCGATGCGGCGGACGCAGCACGCCTTTATGGCTCAAGGGGTGAACGTCGAGATTCTCTCGAAGTACGGCGAACCGATATCCGAAATCGAGAAACGAACGGTTGAAGGAAATTATGATCTGATTGTGATCGGGGGTGAAGCCAAACCCGGCGGCCAGGTCTCGATCCTGTCTCAAAAAGCGTACGAGATTATCGAAATACTGCTTCGCCCCGTACTCGTGGTGCCAGTTCCCAGGCCGGAAATTCGACGGATCCTAATTTGTAGCGGGGGCGGAACCTACATCGAAGCTGCGGTAAGACTAGTGATCGAGTTTGCGCCGAGGCTGGGCGCTTCTGTGACATTATTTACCGCTCTTCCGGAAACGCCGGTGATGATCTCCGACCGCTCGGAGCCCTATGTGGATGTCTCTGCTTTGTTAGCTTCTGATTCGGCATTGGGGCACAACCTTAGGGCTGAAAAAGAGATGATCGAGGCGGCTGGGATTCGGACTGAAGTCCGGGTGCGTTCAGGCTTGGTCGATGCGGAAATTGGGGCGGAGATAGAAGCCGGCGACTATGATCTTGTGGTGTTGGGGTCAAAGCCTAGCCGGGACGTATTCAGCCAGTATCTACTCGGCAACATGACGCGGCGACTTGTGAATTGGGTTCCGCGTCCGGTTTTGGTGGTGGCATCCGGGATCGGCAGCCAGCGACCGCGATCTTGGTTGGAACGGATCACCGGAAGGGGGCAGGGGAGAGGTGAAAGGTGAAAGGCCTGCCCTGGGTGGCCGGTTTCCGTCAGATCGCATCGAAATTTGCAATTCATTATGAGGGACCGAGAATTTAGGTTGTGAGCCAAACGATTCGTCCGACCGAAGAACTGCCTGAGCCATTGGCGCAGGCAGATGAACCGATCACCGGCTCGCTGATTGCCTCCTGGATTTTAACCGGTCTGGCGCTTGTATCCATCGTCCTTGTCCATCTGGTCTCTGCTTTACTGGGAGCTTTCCTGGTCTATGAATTAATCGGGCTGATTGCTCCGATCATTGAGCGCCACTTGAGCAATCGTTGGTCGCGAGGATTCGCCGTAGTCAGCCTGGCGATCTTGATTATTGTGATATTGACCGGCTTGGTGGCCGGCACCATCGCATTTTTGAAAAGCGATGCCGGCAGCCCCCAAGTCTTTGGCGATAAACTCCAACACATCTTGGTAGATGCTCGAGATAAGCTGCCATCCGCCATCCAAGATTACATGCCGGGTACGGTTGATGATCTAAAAACTTTCGTTTCCAGCTGGCTGGGCCAGCACTCTCGAGAGGTGCAGACGTTTGGAAAAGAGACCTTGCACCTTTTTGTGCGTGGGTTCATCGGCATGGTCATTGGGGCGTTGATATCGCTATTCCAAATTTCGCCTGGCAAACTCCAACAACCTCTGGCTGCCGCGGTGATGGTCCGAGTGTCACGATTTGCTACCGCCTTCCGCCAGTTTGCCTTTGCTCAAATCCGGATTGCTGCCATTAACGCGATACTCACGGCCATCTATCTCCTGGTGGTACTGCCAGCGCTCGGAATCAATCTTCCTTTCGCTAAAATCCTGGTGGTCTTAACTTTCTTTTGCGGATTGCTACCGATATTCGGAAATATCGTTTCAAACTCGCTAATCGTGATTGCGAGCCTATCGGTATCGCCTTTAGCAGCCATCCTTTCTACAATCTTTCTGATTGTCATTCATAAGCTTGAGTACTTCCTAAACGCCAAAATTGTGGCTTCTGAAATAAGGGCCCGGCCGTGGGAAGTCATGATCGCAATTCTCTTCATGGAAGCCGCTTTCGGATTCAGCGGTCTGGTGGTCGCGCCGATCTATTACGCGTATCTGAAGCACGAGCTGGTAGATAAGGGCCTGGTGTAGGGGGAAGGGGGGAGGGG
The DNA here is from genome assembly GCA_019237325.1 of Verrucomicrobiota bacterium. Lineage (GTDB taxonomy): Bacteria > Verrucomicrobiota > Verrucomicrobiia > Chthoniobacterales > JAFAMB01 > JAFAVN01. Next base: position 15,872 of record JAFAHI010000270.1, read on the forward strand.
GGAGGAGTCAGGAGTTGGTAGGGAGGACAGCGCCTGGGGGGAGCCGCTTTGGCGCGAGCCTCGTAGAACCCGGCGTATTTTCTCGCGCAGACGGGTACGATGTAAGCGTGTGCGAAGCAGGCGGCTCCCGCGAATTAGCCAGCGCCACCTTCTTACGCAGCGGTTCTATTGGTTAATTTTCGAAGGGACCGATACCGATGCGACACCTGGAAACGTTCCCGGGAGCCGCCTGCTTTGTACACCTCTTGGCCAGACCAGCGCTGGGATAAAGTGCGCGAGGTGGTCAGGCACGGGCCGAAGCGGCTCCCCTCCAGGCGCTAATCGCCCTCGCGTCGCTGCTAAAAATTGAAGACGTTCCGCTCCGGCTGCAGTCCGTTGCTACTGTGACTCTTTCTCAATTTCGAAAAGAGACTCGAAGAGGTAGCTACCAAGTTAGGACAGGGTTAGTTTAGTATACAATAAAAGTCGAAGTAAGACGGGCTTCGACAATTGCGGTAGAAACATCTTTTTCAACTGTGTGATTATGTCAGTTAAAACCGATTCTCCAAGCGGTCCGTTTGCGGCCGCTCTCGCACTCCAAGAAGAACATGGAAGAGCTTACACCGCGCTGGCGGAACGGATTCGCGCAGAAAGCCCGGAGGCGGCCTCAGTATTGCTGACAATGCGGCAGCGGCAATCAGCGCAGTTGCGACAACTAATGTGTGTATATGGGCTATCTTCTCGCGCGGCGTTAGCTAAGAGTGACGCGCTTAACAGGCGACAAACTGCTGGGGAAGAGGTAGCTAAACAGTCGGCCAGCCAGCCTGCCGATGATCCTCATGTAAAACGGAAACTGTTCGTGCTCCATGTAGTCCAGCCTGCTCTCGCGGGACTGATGGACGGCTCCGTTTCGACGTTGGCGCCCGTATTCGCAGCCGCGTTCGCGACGCATAATTCCTTCACCGCCTTTCTCATCGGTCTGGCCGCTTCTTTAGGAGCCGGAATCAGCATGGGGTTCTCAGAGGCTCTTTCGGATGACGGTGTGATTAGCGGTCGAGGTCAGCCATGGCTTCGTGGAGGCGTCTGCGGTGTGATGACTTTTTTAGGCGGGATCGGGCATACTTTACCGTTCTTAATACCGCAGTTCTATGTTGCGATGTGGATCGCGATTGCCGTGGTGGCAGTTGAGCTGGCTGCCATCGCGTGGATTCGGAAACGGTACATGGATACCCCCTTGCTCAAAGCCCTCTTTCAGGCTGTCCTTGGCGGGATCTTAGTTTTCCTAACCGGTATTTTACTGGGCAGTGTAGGTTAGCGCGAAACGGCAATCCCTGAATAGACTCACCGGCCACGGAGTTAGACGCCGGATGTTCCTTCGATTGCGAGGAAAAAGGCGGCTCCGGTTCAGGCCGGTTTTTTTGTCTTTAATGTCCGCAAGCAGCCTCGGAGAGGGCGTCAATGGAGCAAAGAGAGGCTTATGATAACTAAGACATTCATCAGCAAAAGTGACGAGAGAGTTGTTCGGGTAGCAGCTAAACCTCGGGTTCAAGCTCCGGAAAACATATTGCCCTTCCCTAATTTGATCGGCGACTTGTTGAGCGCGACCAAACAGCTTCGCGAGGCTGATCGGAGCTACGAAGTGGCATCAATTATCGCCGCAATCGTTCTGTCTGCGACAATCGTGTTCGCGGTTTTGAACTACGCGAGCGTGTTAAATGCTTAATCCCTCGGTAACCTACACGGAGGCCGAGGGGATATTCTGGGGCGGGTCATGACGCGTGGCGATCAGGATGACAAATGAAAGATGACAAATACGGAACGTTCCTCGAAGGCAGGTTATCTGTCATTTGTCATCTGGTATCTGTCATTCTGCGCGAGCTATTCAGCTTCTTTCCAAGACTCCGACCACTTCGATCTCGGCGGTTTGCGGGAACATGTCGAAGGGTTGTATTTGCTGAATCCGGAACCGGTCAGCGAGACTTTGTAGATCGCGGGCGAAGGTCGCGGGGTTGCAAGACACGTAGATCAGCGTTGGTGGGACGCGGCTGGTCAGTATCGCGATGACTTCTTTGGAGAGCCCGGTCGCGGATGGATCGACAATTACGGTGTCAGGGTGCTCATCGACCAGAACCTGATCCAATAATTCGCTCAGCTCACCGCACAGATAGGTTTCGTTCGCGGCGGCCGTCTGTTGAGCTTGTCGTATAGCCGGTTGATTCCAGTCAATTCCGATCACCTTCTCGACCAAACCCATCAGGCGATGAGAAAAGAAACCGGATCCGCAGTAACCATCTACCAGCACCGGTCCTTTGACGCGGCTTTGGATGAATTCGATGAGGAGCTCGGCAACCTCGTCATTGGTTTGGGAGAAGGTGGTGATTCTTTCATTTTCGCGCAGCGTGGCGTGTGCGTCTGCTGCTGGCCCTGCTGACCGGAAATCGCGAAGCTTTGCGTTCACCGGCTCAGAGGCGAGCAGGCAGTTTGAGATGTCGACCACGTTGCGGCTGCCTTTCTGGAAAAAGCCGGTATTCTCGCCGTCGCTGTGAACCGAGATGCGGTTGCGATAACCAAATGGCTTCGGACTCGGTTTGATCGGCTCTACGTCACAACCAGAAAGTTTGGCGATTCGCCGCAATGCTTGTTCGATTTGGCTTTGTTTGATCGCGAGTTGGTGGCTGTAGGCGATGTGTTGATAATCGCAGCCTCCACAATTTTGAAAGTACGGGCACGGGGCCGTAATCCTGTGGGGCGAAGGCTGGCGGATAGTCTCGACCTGCCCGAGACTGTAGCTGCGCCGGACCTTATGAAGTCGGACATCGACGATTTCCTGATCGACGGTGAAAGGGACAAAGATCACCTTCCCTTCTGTCCGCCCGACGCCGGCTCCGCCAAATGCCACCTCGTGAATAGGTAGGTCTCGCACCAGGCGTTGGTCTTTGGGGTGTTGCGTGGTATCTCGGTGATGCGGCATGCGAACAATGTATTAAGAAAGGCTGATTTCGCGGCTGTAACCGCCGCGAAAATGGCAGATGACAGATGACAAAATGACAGATTACGAGAGCCGGCCTAGTTTTTCGATCTGTCATTTGTCATTTGTCATTTGTCATTCTGAGAGTACCGATAGGGCTGTCACATACCTATGGTGGAAACTACTTTAGTTTTACTAAAGCCAGACTGTATTGCGCAAAAGCATAGTGGCGAGGTCATTAGCCGGT
>JAFAHI010000580.1 GCA_019237325.1 Verrucomicrobiota bacterium
GTTGCGGACTGGTTGTCTCGTACTCGGTTGCTCCGGACCCCGCTTCGCAGCGACGCCCTTACTCTGTACTTCTTGTTCTTTCACGGTTTAACAATGCAGGACTTTCACCTGCGGTGATGTGCGCTTCCACGGCGCACTAGCCTGGCACGAAGTGCCTGGGATCGCGGCCCAAGCGAATCCGTCCCGGAGGGACGGTGTGATTGGCGTTGATATGTGTGAGACAGATCTTCGTTGCAAGCGTCAGTTCGCATCTTGAAGACCCTCGCACCCTTCCGCATCACGCGTATGACATTCGATCATACCGTCCCTCCGGGACAAGAGGCGCCTCGTCTCCCATAATTTTATTTTTTTGCCCTGTTGAACCACTCCGCGATTAGATTGCGATTGGCAGTTAAAAGACAAATGAAATCAATTCTGGTACCGGTCGATTTTTCGGATGTGACGCTCAAGGTGGTAAAGGCTGCCGTTTATCTGGCAAAACCTTTTCAGAGTCATATTACCCTGATGCATGTCGAATGGACCGAGCCAGCGCCGGAGATCATCGACTTTGGCGCCGGACCGAACCTCGTCCCACCGCCGGTCCGAGACGAACCGGAGATTACAGAAGCGAGGAAGGAGAAGCTCGCCGAGCTCGAAGAACTGGTCACGTCGGTCGGTCTAACGTCAACTACTATCGAGCTTCAAGGACCACCAGTTGAGCAGATCCTGGCGCAAGCCGAGACCGCGCGAGTCGATCTCATCGTGATTGGATCTCACCATCATGGCGCGCTGTATCATCTCATCGAGGGCGGCGTGACCGAGGGTATTCTGAGCCGAGTGCGTTGCCCGGTTTTGATCGTTCCGCAGACCACATCAAGCACAGGCGGTGAATTCTAGCCGAGGACCAAAAGCTTCGAAATCCACAGATTATTATTTTGCGGCAAGCTGACGCCAGCGCGAAAAACACCTAACCGCTCAATTGAAGCGCTAGTCCTAATCTGAGTAATCTTCGGATCCCAAAACTTGAACTTCGCTTTTTTACCCGGTTTAGCAGTTTTAAATCCTTTGGGTCGGGATCCCGACCAACCGTTCAGAACTGGTGTGCCTGAGCCGGGTTTCAATGGCCATCCGCCGTTGAATTATCACGCCTACGCGGCGTGTACCCATGGCGGATTCTACCGCACAACGACGTTGGCCGGCCAGCACAGAAACGTTTTGCTGCTTCTCAGAGGAAACCTTAAGGCCGCCCGGTCCGCATTTGCGACTTTGAAAGCGCACGGATGCGTTGTGGCAATCTCGTTCAAGGAATCAGGAACCCACCAGATCGCCGCTCAACTCCAAGATACCAGAGTATTCGATGCTTTCTGCGAGATTGCGGCGAACGCTGATCTCTGTCTGTCCAGTACTCCGGACCTGGTTCCGCTCTATCGATCTGTATCGCGCAAGGTAGCTTATTTACCAACGCCTTACCCTATCGACGAACCAAACTGGAATCTCTCATTACCGTTGGAAAAACGGGCGGGGATCTTTATTGGCACCAGAGAATTCGATGTTCCATCCCGGAATCATTTGCTCGCTCTAGCGGGGGTCAGAAAAACTTCACACCCGGTTACGGTCGTCGACAAAGGTTCGCTTGGGTCGAAGAAATTGTTGGCCGCACTTCGGTTTCCTGCCGATCAACTGACAGTCCTGCCATCGATGTCTTACTTCGAGTACACGCAGGTACTACGCCGCCATCGATTGGTGCTCCAATTCGATCAGAGCCGAGTCCCGGGCCAAGTCGCCGGAGACGCGCTCCTCTGCGGCATTCCCACGATTGGCGGAAACGGCGCCATCGAACGGGAGATTGTCCCGGAGCTCGTTAGCGATGGGCAAAGCTTTGACGCCTTGCTGGAGCGTATGCTGCGGCTGCTTACTATGGATTCTGAGTATAATCAGGCCGTAGAATCGATGCTGAACCGGGCCAGAGAACGCATCAGTTTCAGTAGCGTCCGAGCAGAGCTCAACAAGCTACTGCCAGGGGTGGTGGAAACGTGAAAGGTGAGAAGTGAGGCGTGATTGGTGAGGGGTAGGGATCACGGCCCACTTCGGAAGGGAGCCGGATTCCGCGTTCCCTTACCCGAGACAATCTGCTCAAGGCGTAGCGCCGTTCGTCGGAATCGCGTCGTTAGCTGCGGCCCCTGGAGTGTGTAGCAAGCTCTTGGACGTGCAACTTCCCATGGCTTGGCAGGCTTTTCGGGCGTCGCGGCTACGGTAACGCTGAAAACGTTGCTCCAAGTCTTACTTCGAGCACACGCTCACAACCAGCACACCGAATGCAACGCCCCGGTCGGCGCCTTACTTTTCACCTGTCACCTTTCACCTTTCACTTTTTAGTGCGCTAGAACGGCAGATGCGATTAAATTAGTGGGGATGGGACTTGAGCCTCATTCTCCGCTCACCGAGTTGAGTCTGGAAGCGATCATTGCTTTGCTACACTCGCGCGGACTACGCGTAACGAAGGGCCGTCAAAAAATCTTGGAAACGTTGCTCGAGGCGACGGAACCGCTGTCGCTCGAAGAGATTCAACGTCGTTCGGTTGTTGACGGTGTTACTCCGGATTATGCGACCGTATTCCGAGTGATGGGCTTATTAGAAGAGTTACAAGTGGCTCAACGAGTCCATCTTAATCGCTCCTGTAGCTACTTCGAGCTGCTCGATCCCCAGCAACATTACGATCACCTGATTTGCACTCAATGCGGCCGGGTAACTTTGATGGTCGATTCCTGTCCGGTCGAGAAGGTGGAACAGGCCATTGGAAGGCGCTACGGCTTTACCGATGTCCGGCATTCTCTCGAGTTTTTCGGGAAATGCCCGGAATGCCGGTAACGAGGGGCCTGGAGGGGAGCAGCTTTGGCGCGTGACAAATCGACCTCACGCTTTTGCTCCCAGGGCTTGTGCGGCCGAAACAGCTAACTGACAAGCGGCTCCCGGAAATTACCCGGCGCTCGGCAGTTTTATCGCGCGGCCCGGCTTCATTGACTGCGTTGAACCGAAGCGCTGAGTAATGGATCGCGCTGGGTAATTCGCGGGAGCCGCCTATTATCACGTTTTGCGCCTCAATCATCCCGAACGAAAATTCGCGGGGATTCTAAACCACGCTCCGAAGCGGCTCCCCTCCAGGCCTTGTCGTCCGTGCCCAATTTTTCTCGCTTGCAAACTTGTAATTGCTTTGTAGCGTTGCCTCCGCATGCGCTCTATCGCTCAGCTGCTTAGCCTTGAGCTCCTCCTCGGGAGTGGCGCCCCGAACTCTTCTCTTCTCCTCAGTCTCTAATTTCTGTAGTTTGGTCACGTTCGTCGAGGTGACGACAACGTCGACATTAAAGAACTGCTCACCAAATCCTT
>JAFAHI010000675.1 GCA_019237325.1 Verrucomicrobiota bacterium
CCTGCAAGGGGCGCCATTGCCGGCCGCTTTTTGTGTCCAACGCGGCTGCGTCGGCGGCGAGGAAGTCTCTGGACAATTCAGGGGACCGCAGACCGGAGCGCCCGGTTAGAACAAAACTACCAAGGTATTCGGTTAATCCCTCGTAGACCCATAGCAGGTCGTCCAGCATCGGTTTCTGGAAATCCAGAGTGGCTAGATCGGCTGGCCGGCGGTATTTGCCGTTCCAAGAGTGGACGAACTCGTGGGGCAACAAATCAGACGCCGCGTCCAATTGATCTTTATCTGTGAACGCATCTTCGCGGGTTGCATTTAGGCTGGACTCATGATGTTCAATGCCGTCATGGAACGTCTGGTTACTAAGGGAAACGAGGAAATGATAATGTTCGTAATGGGTTGCGGAAAAAAGAGCAGCGGCCTCCGTTACCAGATGTTGGTATTGGGTAACTTTATCATCGGGTAACTTCAGCGCCTCCGGACTGTCCGCGACGATGTCCATTTCGTTGGTCGGCGCGGTGGGGGCGAGTTCGATATGCCGGTAGTAAAGGCCGGCAACCAAGGGAGAATCGGCGAGCGTGGTGAGTGACACTGGACGGAATCGAATTGGATCACCGTTCTCTAGAACCGGTAGTGCAGTGCCGAATCGCCAGCGGGGTGGCAGCCTCAACTCGGCTTGGAATGTGAGATCGTTGGTATTGAACCCTGCCGGGTAGAGGAGCAACTCATACCAGTTGATCATCGCCAGCTTGGCGGACGCGGCTGCCTCAGTGGAAAATACAGCGGGTTCGACCGGCATTCCGAAATCCAGATCGATCTCTAAATGCGATGCGCCTGCGGGAATCTCACAATGAAATGCGTACAGATCGACCAAATCGCGTCTCCAGGGAATTGGCTGACCATTCACGGCGAATTTCATCCCGACCACGCTATCGATCGGACCGGTGGGAGCATGTTCGCCCGGAATCCATTTCGGGTAAAACAGGGTGAGGGGACCAGGTGTGACCGGTATGCTGAGATGCGAATGCAACAGCTTTCTGGTTACATCGGTCGCATCAACTTGGAGAGAGATTGGCAGAGGAGGACTGCTACTGGGAGTCGGTGTTTGTGCCGCTAACCGGGTGGTTGAGATGATCAGGGAAACGAAAAGGACCGAGCTGATGCCTCGCATGCCGTCCCTTATTGCCCTCGGCGAGTTAGTAGTCAACGGGGTTAAGCAACTTTGTACCGCGCCTGCACATCCGTTCGTTTAAATGGCATTTCGGTAGCGGCGACTCTCCCGCGAGGCTCATTGCGTTGATCGCCAAGAAGCGATAAAGCGTGTCTCGGTCCAACGCCCAGTCGCCAGCCCAAGGGCACAGATGGCGACAGCGGGTTGAGTAAGGGCGCAACTAGCGCTTCGAAGACACGATTAAATTTGGCACACCGGCGAGCGCAAGCGACAGTCGCCACTACTGACCACTACCGCGATGCCGTGTTTGCAGGCGGTTGGCTCAGATGCTGGTCCAAGAATTTTTCCATCGCGCTATAAAAATCGAACTGGTTCTCCTGATTGTGGAAACCATGGCCTTCGTTCTGTTTGACCATGTATTCGACGGTGATCCCGCGTTTTCGTAAGGCCGACACGATTTGATTCGACTCGTTGATGTTGACTCTCGGGTCGTTTGCACCCTGGGCCACGAATAGCGGCTTCTCGATCTTATTGGCGTTCAGAGCGGGCGAATGGTCAGATAGCCAGGTCCGGTCTTTCTCTGGATCGCCGATCATGGCGTGCATCATATCGAGCTCCGGTTTCCAATAAGGCGGAATCGTGTTTAAGAAAGTCAACAGGTTAGAAACTCCGACGTAATCAACGCCGGCGGCGTAGAGAGAGGGCTCTTTAACTAAGGCCTCAAGCACGGCATACCCGCCGTAGCTCGCCCCGTAAATGGCGATTCGAGCAGGATCGGCGATTCCCTGTTGTATCAGCCACTTAGTACCGTCCGTGATATCGTCCTGCATCGAGCCTCCCCATTGTTTGAAGCTCGATTCCCAGAATTTCCTGCCGTACCCGGTCGACCCACGATAGTTCGGTTGGAACACGGCATATCCTCGGTTCGCCAGAAATTGCACTTCAGGATCAAAACCCCATTCGTCCCGGGCCCATGGCCCGCCATGCGGGTTAACGATCACCGGTAGATTTTTTGGGCCGCGCCCTTTGGGTAAGGTTAGATACCCGTGGATCTTTACTCCGTCTCGAGCCTGATACTCGACCGGCTTCATCTCTGCCATTTGATCCTCTTTTATCCAGGGCCCCAGATCACCCAACTTTCGCAGATCACCTGAGTTAACGTTGAAAAGATAATAGGAGCCCAATGTCCGGTCGCCGCTGGTGCGAACTACATAGTTCTGTTCATCTAGATCATCGCTGACCCGAGCCACTTCGTAGCCCGGTAACTTCTCACGCAACTTCTTATAGGCATTTTCCGTTTGGTCATCCAGGAACGTCATTTCTGCTTTCCAGTCGTCGTAAGTAACAAAGGTCAACACCTTCCGCTTGCGGGAGTACGCGATGTGAGAAACATCCACTTCGGGATTCTCATAAATGACACGGACTTCTTTGCCGGTCTCCGGGTCGAGCTCAACGGCTGCGGCTTTGTCCCGGCCGATGTTGGAGACACCGTACAAATCTTTATTATCGAAAGAGAAAAGCTCCGGATCGAAGCTCTCCCGAAAATTTGTGGTGAGAACAGTTTTCCAGGAGTCCTGTTCTGTCTTTCGATAGAGTAAACTGGTATTGACGCCGTCGGTCGTTGTAGCAGCCCGAATCCGGCCATCCCAATCCGTAATCCATGAACTGATGTTCCCAGGATTTTGCGCCACCAACTCCGATTTACCGGATACAACGTCCAGGCGGTAAGCGTCGAACACCTCTTTGTTTCTTTGGTTTGTCTGGATCAGCACGTGAGTCGGATCGTCCTGCAAATCGTCAATAATAGAGACTCTTACTCCCGGAAACGGGGTTAGGTCGCGGGCCTCGCCACCTGTACGGGCGACCGCGAAAAGATGATAGTTCTCATCGCCCCCGTTGTCTCTCTCGAACAAAACAGTGTCGTTGCCTTTCCAGGATACACCAGCGAGATCCCGGTCAATTACGCTCGTGAGGCGCTTGGCTTCGCCCCCAGCAGCGCTTTGAACCCAAACGTTTAGACGGTTCTGCCAAGGAGCCAGAAACGCCAGAAATTTACCGTCATCCGAGAGGGTATATCCAGCAGCTTGTGGGTTACGAAAGAAATCCTGAAGCGGAAGCTTAGGAGGAATACTGTCTTGAGCCGAAGCGGGGATTGCGGCGGCTACTACGGCGGCCGCAGCGAGAAGTGAGAGGTGAGAAGTGAGACGTGAGAGACCCGGCGTCAGCGAGCAAAAAGCTTTGGCTACGCTCAAGCGAAGCGCGCGTCGGACCTGTGAAAAGTGAAAGTTGAAAGGTGAGAAGTGATGCTTCATTCCCGGCGTTCCCGGCGTTGACGGCGTTAAGCGAAACGGGTGAGAATCCATTTTAGAGAGATTAGAAGGTTTCCTGGAGAGTCATAGATCGTTTCCATAAGTCCCATGTGTCCCATGGTCCCATCCGTGCCACCTCAGAGGGGTGGGCGGCGGCCGATTACCCTTTGGTCGCATCGGGTTTCAGGTGGTCCGCCAGGAATTTCTCCATCGCGGTGTAGAAATCGAATCGGTTTTCTTCGTTATGAAAGCCGTGCCCTTCATTGTCTTTGACCATGTATTCAACTTCAACGCCGCGTTTCCGCAGCGCCTCAACGATCTGGTTTGATTCGTTGATATTGACTCGCGGGTCTTTAGCGCCTTGGGCTACGAAGAGGGGAGTCTCGATTCGATCGGCGTTGAGCGCAGGCGAATGTTCTTGGAACCAGGTCTTGTCTTTATCGGGGTGACCGACCATTTCGTAGGTCATATCCAGGAACGGTTTCCAGTAGGGTGGAATCGTCTGCATGAAAGTGAACAGATTCGAGACCCCAACGTAGTCGACGCCGGCCGCATAAAGTTTCGGTTCTTTGACCAGGCCCTCCAGCACGGCATAACCTCCATAGCTGCCGCCATAAATCGCCACTCGCTTCGGGTCGGCAATACCTTGTTTGATCAGCCAATTCACCCCGTCGGTGATATCATCCTGCATGGTGCCGCCCCACTCCTTAAACCCCAGTTCCCAGAATTTGCGGCCATACCCGACAGAGCCGCGAAAATTCATTTGCAGAACCGCATAGCCACGGTTGGCCAGAAACTGGACTTCGGGATTGAACGTCCAGCCGTCGCGAGCCCAGGGGCCGCCGTGCGGGTTAATCACCACCGGTAGATTCTTCGGTTCCCGACCTTTGGGAAGAGTTAAATAGCCATGGATCGTAAGCCCATCCCGAGCCTGGTAATCGATCGGCTTCATCTCACAGAGATCATCTTCGTGCAGCCATGGTGCGCGATCGGCGAGCTTGGTCAGTTCTTTCGACGTCGCGTCGTATAAATAAAAGGCTCCCATTGAGCGGTCGCTCATCGTACGCACCACGAACACATTCTCGTCATCGTTGCCGGACATAATGAAGACTTCATAGCCCGGGAGCTTTTGTTTGAGATCTTGGAACAACTGTTCCGATTGTGCGTCGAAGAAATGATGCTCGGTTCGCCAAGTTTGGTAAGCGGCCTCCGTTAAAACTTTACGTTTTCGCGAATAACTAAGAGAGGTCACATCTACCTCCGGGTGTTCAAAGACCACTTTGGTTTCCTTGCCGGTTGCCGGATCCAGTTCGACAACCGCACTTTTATCCCGGTCGAGATTCGAGGTCCCGTAAAGGCGCTGGTTATCGAAAGTGAAAAACTCTGGAGTGAAAGCCTCCTTGAAATCTGTGGTGAGGACGTTTTTCCACGGATCACTTTCCGACTTTCGATACAGCAGGCTGGTGTTAACGCCATCAGTTGTGCTGGCGGCCCGGATCTTACCATCATGATCGGTGACCCAGTCTGAGATATTTCCAGGGTTTTCCGCCGCCATTTGCAAATCGCCGGTCTCGACGTTGAGACGATAGGCGTCAAATATTTCTTTGTTTCGCCGGTTCAGGCCGATGATCACTTCCTTCGGATTCAGAGGCAGATCGTCGATCATGCGAACCTGCACTTTCTCGAATGGAGTCAGATCGCGTATATTTTTTCCTTCTCGGTCCGCCACATAGAGATGAAAATTCTCGTCTCCGCCCGAATCACGAATAAAAAGGATGTAATTGTCGGTCTTCCAAAAATAGGCCGTGATGTCCCGGTCGGTCACGCCGGTAACTCTCTGCGGTTCACCGCCCTTGCGAGGTTGGATCCAAACGTTCAAACGATTCTCGTATGGGCGCAGGAAAGCGAGATAATCGCCGGACGGAGAGACTTGATAAAAAGTCGTACCCGGATTGCGAAAGAAATCGCGTAGGGGAATCAGAGGGGCAGGTTCGGCGGAAGCGAGCGAGCAAGTACTCATGCTAATGGAAAGGGCGATAAGCTGCTTCTTCATACTCTAGGGCGCGGCGCGGCAGGCCGATCCGCGTAAGGGAGGAATGAAGACCGACAGTGAAAAGCGCGCAAGTACTCGTTGGGAACGAAGGGTAAGACGCCAACAACGCTCCCGCAGAGACTTTGACAAATTTTTGACAACCGCAGATCTCCGCAGATGTACGCGGGACCCGTCGGCCATCTGACTTCAGGGTGATGGCGAAGGTGAGACCGAAACGCTAACTCCCGTCCCCTGTATAACTATCTTGTTCTTCGACGTGCGGCTTACCATTAGCGAATCGCCGGTGATCGTTACGGCTTCACCCGTTGGCGTTGCAGTTGGAGTTGGGGTTGGAGTCGGCGTAGGCGTGGGTGTTGGCGTGGGTGTTGGCGTCGCCGATGCTACCGCATACGCGGTGTGCAAGGGATGCGGGTAAGTATATGGCGTCCAACTTGGGGACGCCGCGTTAACATAGTAATCCCGGTTCTGTTGCAGGAACGTTGAGATTTGCTCGTTATTTCCACAATTGTCAGGTGTGTATTGATTGACGAACACATAGTTTGGATCGCTGGTTTCGTCGCCTGTGTTGTTCCAGATATACACCGGATCGAGAACGGCGCCTGCGCCGTCGGAAGCGAAAGCGCCCGGTGAAACACCCCCAACTAAAACACTGGTATTACCGTCTTCGACTTTTCCAAAATAGGCGGTGCTAGAAGCACTCCAGCCCCAACCGACTTGGCGGGGAGCTGGATATTGAACTGGGCAGGCGACGCCGTAATCGCCATCATTCAGCCCCCGATTAATCGAGTAGACGTTGAGCTGGATCCCACACTTGGAAGGGATATCGGGCATCGAATTTTGAGTGATCACTCCGGTCCCCCCGCGAACAGTGAACCAGTCTTGAAGGTTAGCGGGATTGCCGCTCGTAAGCGTAAATGTGTTGTTATAGATCTCCCAGTGACGAGGTCCGTAGATCGAGGTGTCTTGACCGTGACTTCCGAAAGCCGCGTCCGACATCGTGTTGTAGCGGCAGACCACCCTCGAATTGTCATTGAAGTCGGTAATAAAATTTGCCGCCTCGAACGTGCAGTTTTCGACGTAAGAATTGTTCAGTCCGGTTTTATCAAGATTGCCTAGCGTGCTCGGTGTATTCCAACTGGAGGTATATCCGTATTTGTCACACGTAAATACGATGCCGCCGGCTGCGGTGTTTGTCCCCTGGCCGATAAATGTGTCGTTCCAGAAAATGATGCCGTTAGCTCGACATACCGCAGCAAAGGTAAAGATTTTAGACATGTCGAAACTGCAATCATGGACGAGAACCGTATAAGAGCTGGGCTCGTTGCGATCGGTATTAATGGTGAATCCCACCCCGCCTCCATTGTTCGCCAAATCAACGAAATTCAGCCAATAGATGTTGATATGGCCGTTCTGCGAACTCGTGGCATCAATCAGGTCACCGGCGGCATAGTTATTCTGGATTGTGACGCCCGTTGCAGACGCGCCAGCCAACGAGACTGAGTTTGTAATCGTGAGATTTCCCGCCCAGCTATAGGTGCCGTTCGGGATGACAACAGTGATTGTCCCATCATCAGGAGCGGCAGAACATGCCGCTTGCACGTCTGCCTGAGAGCCGTTCGTCAGGTAGACATTGCCCAAAACTTGATAGCCGAATGCAGTTCCGCAAAGCAGCAGCGAACAAGAAATTAATATTTGTTTCACGTCTCCGGGTTTAGCCCAACTAACTACTCACTATTAATTATATTACAAGGCTCGGGGCACATAAATCCCTGAAAATCTTCGTATTCGTTAGCATTCCGCTAGTTTCTCGCCGGTCGCAGCCATTAGGATGTAACTCTCGTTGGCTAATGGATCGGTAGGTAGATCAATTTGGTTTGAGGCGAATTGGATGACCTGAAGGTCTCATTGAAAAATTAGAGTTACTAACTAGAGTGACTATAAATGAAAGCAGCGGTTAGAACATAGGTGACCAAGATGGGTTGCGGAAATAACTGCCGAGAGTGTTTGGAAACGCGCGGCATTGAAATTTGTGCGCCCCTTAAAGCCATGAAGATAATTTTTGATGAAGCTGCAACGAGGTATGGAAGCAGCGAGCATCCGGAGCGGCCGGAACGCTTGCTGAGTACGGTGCCGCATCTTCGGAAGGTCCTGCCACAACTGGTTTGGGAACGTCCGTTTGCCGCAGACGATAAGACTCTACTGCTGGCGCATGATGAAGCGCATCTAGTCAGGCTGCGTCAGCCGATCGATTTTGATTTGGATACGCCCTATTATCCGGAGATCGATCAACACGCGCGTCGCGCCGCCGGCGGCGCTTTGCTGGCGATGAAGTCAGCCAGACAGGGTGAGCCTGCTTTTTCGCTTCTCCGACCACCGGGGCATCACGCGAAGCGAGCTCAAGCCATGGGTTTTTGTTACTTGAACTCGATCGCCATAGCAGCTCTGAACGCCCTAAATGACGGATGCGACCGCGTGGCGATCTGGGACTTTGACGCCCATCATGGTAATGGCACTGAAGCCATCGTGACTGGAAACCAACAGATTTTTTTTACGTCAATCCATCAGTACCCTGGGTATCCGGGGACAGGGACTCATTCTTTTGAGAACGTTCTCAATTTGCCGGTGCCGCCGATGACAGATGGCGAAGTGCACGCTGCTAAAGTCAAGGAAGGGCTAGAGCGCCTCGTGGCTTTCCGCCCGGACTTGTTGCTGGTGTCGGCCGGCTTCGATGCCTATGTGAACGATCCGATAACCAATTTGCGCCTCGAGGCCGAACATTTTCATCGGTTCGGCGCCTGGCTGCGCGAAATCAATATTCCCGTGGCTGCGATTTTAGAAGGCGGTTACAGCGACGAGCTGCCGGGCCTGATAGAAAGTTTTATTCGCGGCTGGACCGCAGATTAGGACCGCGAATGGACACGAATTTACGTGGACAGTGAGTCTTTGCTATGCCGCCCTGGATCGAAGTGAGCCGCAGATGAACGCAGATGGGATAAGGGTGTGTCGGAGTGTGCCGAGTAACGCTTAAAAAAGGTTAAGATCCGCAGATTACACAGATTACGCAGATTCTATGGTTCGGCTTGGTGCTGGCCATCAGCTAAAATCTCTTTCTAGATCGGTCGCGTTCTACGTAAACTCCGACAGCAACCGAGCACGAGCGAAATCTGCGTAATCTGTGTAATCTGCGGATCTTAACCTCTTCTTTGGTGCGAGGCGTATTTTCCGGATCCCGCATCAGTCGGTCCCTTTTCTTTATCTGCGTATATCTGCATTCATCTATGGTTGAACTTCTTCTCTTCGTGTACATTCGCGTCCATTCGCGGTTCATGTTTTCTTTGTTTGTGTTCATCTGCGGTTGGAGCAGGCTTGATTCGTGGTCTATTTTGCGTCCATTCGCGCTTCGTTGAATGAATTGGTTTCATTTCAGTTGGCAGAACTTTTGGTTTTCATTCCTGGCGCTGGCGTTTGAAGGGCTGCCGTTTGTCTTAGTGGGGTCATTGATCTCCGGATTTATCGCGGCGTTTGTTCCTTCCCGAGTCATTACCCGGTTTTTGCCGAAGAACCGTTTTCTCGCGACATTGGTTAGCGGTCTCTTGGGACTGATCTTTCCGGTTTGCGAATGCGGGGTTGTGCCGGTCGTCCGGCGGCTCTTGGACAAAGGCCTTCCGTTCTCTTGCGGCCTGACCTATATGCTGGCCTCGCCGATCGTTAACCCGTTGGTCGCGATCAGCACTTACGCGGCTTTCCGAGGCCAGCACCCGGAGTTGAATACTGCTGTTCGATTAGTTGGCGGTTACTTGGTAGCCGTGGTGGTCGGGCTGTCCGTCTCCCGTCTGGATCCGGCGCGCCTGTTGGGGGGCAAAGCAATTCCCAACAGGTCTCGGCGTCGAGCGGCATTAAGCATTGCGGCGATGCCGGACGCACCCGATGCCAGCCGCGACGTGTCGGCGATGCAACGCGTGATCGGCGCAATTCAGCTCGCAAGTGATGACTTTATCGACACGGCTATCTACTTCATGATCGGTGCTGCCGTCGCTTCCGTTTTTAATACCGCTGTCGATCAACGTATTATGTTGCCGTTGGCATCGAGCCCGGTCCTCTCCGTTATCGCCATGATGCTGATCGCAGGCATTCTGACCCTGTGCAGTACGTCAGACGCTTTTATCGCGGCGACGTTTACTACGTTCCCGATCCCGGCTCGGATGGCGTTTCTTATTTTCGGACCGATGTTCGATTTTAAGCTCCTTTTTCTTTACAGCGGTTTGCTAAAGAAACGCACGGTGATCGCGCTGGGGGTTGGACTTTTTATCATCGTGGGGGTACTCTGCATCGCGTTTTTACCGGCTATCTATGCGAACTTGGGCAGCTAAGATTTTTAACGGGATCACGTTGCTAGGCCTTGGTGGCGTACTGATCGCTTTTTTTATTAACGGCCGTATCGACCAATATTTGCACCCGCAATTTCGTCTGTGGGAACTCGCGGGTGGTATCGGTTTCTGCGTGGCCGGCGCTATCTATCTCGTTACCAAGAAATCGATGGATTGTTGTGTCGATGGGCAATGCATTCACAGCAATCCGCGTAGTCCGGTTCGGGGAATGCTGGCTCTTGGCGTGATCACGGTTCCGTTGGTAGCCGGCGCCGTGCTTTCCAAGGATAGCTACGACCAACAAGCGATTTTGAATCGGGGCTTTGTTCAGGACGCGAGGGCGCTTCCACTTCGAAATGTGGCCAAGGATGCAACGGCCGCAACAAATCCAAACCAGCCCGCCATTCCTTCTGAAGCGTTGGGGGGAGACAAGGATGAGAGCGCGAGCGCGCCCTCGATAGAGCCGCCGTTACCGCAAGATGGCAGCGGGAACACCGCCAGCCAGGACACAGCGGGACAAGATTCCAAGGACGACAGCAGCGCACAATATCTGCCCCGAGCTGAGGATGGTAACGTTGTTTTGGAAGTCAGCGATCTTTTGTACAGCCAGAGCGAAGAGAGCCTGCGCAAGCTGTTTACCGGAAAGACAATAGAAGTAATCGGGCAATATCTGCCGGGCGCCGACAAGAGCCAGTTCAGGATTGTCCGGATGTTCATTTGGTGTTGTGCTGCCGATGCGCGTCCGATTTCAGTGCCGGTGAAGACACAAGGGCCGGTTCAAATTGCAGACATGAGTTGGGTTAAAGTGATCGGCCAACCTGAGTTCGAGCCGAACGGAGATCATACTAAAGTCGTGCTGAAAGCCGCTCAAGTGTTGCCTACAGATCCCCCGGCGGAAGCCATGCTGTATTGAGGCGGACGCGGTGGTGTCGCGCATGGAGGGGAGCCGCTCTTAACCGTTGCCCGTCACCTGAGCTGATCGCACAAATAATCGTCCTTTTTCTAAGACGCTGTCTAGCAGGCGGCGCCCGGAAACGTCCCACGATGTGGTTTGGCCTTATCGCTTTGCATTGGTAAAGAACGAAGTGAATCGCGGTGGGTTGTAGGGACGTCAGGAGACATTCGCGGGAGCCGCCTGCTCGCACACGCCCACCCGATAAACGCGGGGTTTCAAGAATGTGCGTGCAAACCGGGTCTGGTTAAAAGCGGCTCCCCTCCATCGTGCTGCCTCGCTCCACCAAAGACTACATCGCCAGACCGCCGTCGACGGTCAGCACTTGGCCAGTAATATATTTCGCTTCTTTGCTTGCGAGAAAAGCCACGGCCGAGGCGACGTCAGCGGCTTCGCCAAAGGATCGCAAGGGGATGTGGTCGAGCATTTGCTGGCGGACCGCTTCCGGCAACTCTTTCGTCATGTCGGTGGTGATAAAGCCTGGGGCCACAGCGTTGACGGTGACTTGGCGTCCAGCCACTTCCTTGGCCAAGGCTTTGGTCAAGCCGATCAGGCCGGCTTTGCTTGCCGAATAGTTGACTTGTCCCGCTTGGCCGACCAACCCACTGATCGACGTAATATTGATGATTCGGCCGTAATGCTGTTTCATCATCGGCCGCTGAAGGTTCTGAATGAAATGGAAGGCCCCTTTTAAGTTGGTATCCACGACCGTATCCCAATCCTCTTCTGACATCCGCATGCTGAGTCGGTCGCGGGTGATACCGGCGTTGTTCACCAGGACAGTCACTTGGCCGAAATCCTTCACAATTTGAGCGCACACGGTGGCCACAGCTTCGGCGTTGGCAACATCAACCGCATATGCGCGGGCCGTTTCCGATCTCTCACGGTTGAGGTTATCGGCGGTTGCTTGAGCGTTCTCTTGGGTCCGGCTAATGACGGCAACTTTCGCTCCTTCAGCAGCAAAGCGCCCAGCGATAGCTTGTCCAATGCCGCGCCCGGCCCCCGTCACAACTGCAACCTGATCAGCAAAACGATTCATAAGGAAATTCGATTCAGACCTCTCACGCAGAGAGGGAGAGAATCTGGCGTCAACGGGGGAAGATGCAATCGGAAAGGAGCCGGGAGGGAGAAGCGTGAACACTTGGAGGGGAGCCGCTTTGGTGCGTGCCCTTAAGACCTCAGTAAGTTTGGTCTAACGTGGGCATGGCCGAAAACTATGCTCAACAGGCGGCTCCCGCGAGTAACCCAGCGCATCTGGAGGGCAGAAAACACCTCAAACAAGCGTCGAGCGAAACAACGTGCTGGGTAGTTTCCGGGAGCCGCCTGCTTTCACGGTTTCAGGCCGGGCTCATGATGTAGCGAATAATTGATTGGTTTTTAGGGCACGTTCCAAAGCGGCTCCCCTCCAGACGGTATGCGCCCTACCTCACCTATCCTCATCCTCGTCTCCGTCCCCTTTAAGCTGATTGAGCTTGTTGCGCAGGGTCCGGATACTGATCCCTAGCATCTGGGCGGTTTGGGTACGGTTGCCCTTCGCCTGGCGAAGCGCATGCATGATGTATTCTCGTTCGACTGATTCGAGCGGAATCACTTTTTCCGGGAAGGCCAAGGTTGAGCCCGAGCCGAGTGTGATTCGCTCGAGCGGCCGAACCTCAACGTTGATATTTGGAAACATGGGAGACATCACCGTCGTGTTGATACCTTCTTCCGGGTCGTGTAGAATCACGGCTCGTTCGATGACGTTCTGCAGCTCGCGCACGTTACCCGGCCAATCGTACGCCATCAAGATGGCCATCGCTTGAGGGGTTACAGTGGGGGAATTAACACCGGTGCGCTGAACGATCCGCTTCAGAAATGCCTCGGCGAGAAGCGGGATATCTTCCTTTCTCGTTCGCAGCGGCGGCACGGTGATAGGGAAAACGTTCAAGCGATAGTAAAGGTCTTGCCGGAACTCCTGGCGTTCAACGGAGGTAGCCAAATCTCGGTTGGTGGTTGCCAACACTCGCACATTCACCCGTATCGAGCGGCCTCCGCCGACCCTCTCGAATTCGCGTTCCTGGAGCACCCGTAAAAGCTTGGCCTGCAATCTCGGTGGTATTTCGCTGATTTCATCGAGCAAAATGGTCCCCTGATCTGCGAGCTCGAACCGGCCTTCCCGTTTTTCGGTCGCTCCGGTAAAAGCGCCTTTTTCGTGGCCAAAAAACTCACTTTCGATCAGGTTCTCAGAAATCGCTGCGCAGTTTACCTTGATAAACGGTCTGCTGGAACGCGCACCAGCGCGAAAGATTTCTGTGGCCACCAGCTCTTTGCCGGTTCCGTTCTCACCACCGATAAGGACGGTAGCTTCAGTGGGCGCCACCTTTTGGATCATCTGGCGCAATTTCCGAATTCCTTGGCTCTCGCCGATCAACGGCGTCGGATCGTTCGCTTGGAAAGAGAGAGCTTGATTGACCTTTAGGGCCTGAATGAAACCGGCCGCTTTATTGATGACCACATCGATCTGGCCAGAGGAGAATGGTTTGATGATGTAATCGAAAGCTCCGGCCCGGATGCAACTCACTGCGGATTCCACTGAACCGTGGCCGGTCATCATCACGATGACGGGCTTACGCGGTTGGCTACTGAGCCGAGCCAAGAGATCAGTGCCGTCGCCATCCGGCAAACGCACATCGACAAACATTAAATCGAAGGGTTCCCTGGCGACAGTCCGTTCGGCCTCACCGATGGACGCACAGAGCGCGACCGAAAGGCGTTTGCCCCGTAGTTGCAACTCGAGCGATCGCCGAATTGTCGCATCGTCGTCAACGACGATTACTTTCTCGATGGCCATACCTCGACTTTAAGGTTTCCACTCCTACCTCGTGTGGGCCCGGTCTAGCGTCGTCCGGACGAGTTCCACGAGCAATAATAGAGAAAAAAATCCTAATGGTTCTTCTTATAGCTAATGTTGCTAAATTATGCTAAGTGGTTGTAGATAAAAGCCTTGCGCTGATTATGATATGTTCAAATGAATTGAGGGGTAGGTAATTCTACCATATTCCATTTTTGCAGGCATCCCTTTAAGATCAGGGGATAGAAAAAGTTTGGATCATGGAGGAATTACAGGACAGCGGCTCGCCGGTCTGGAGGTTTGTACTCGAACGCGCAGTACACGAATTCAATAACCGGGTCGGCGGTATTCTTTCGGTGAGCGAGGCGCATCTGTCCCGCCGGATCGACAATCGGGAATTGCGGGAAAGTCTTCACCTGATCAGGGATGGAGCTCAGGCTGCGAGTGAGTTTGTTGTGACGATCGCTGAGTTATTGATGGCGGAGGAGGGTGATCCGGAAATGACGCGCTTAAGCGATCTGCGGGCAAATCTCTTGCCGAAACTCCGGCTGTTCCTGCCCAGCCGGATCCGGATAAAGGCCCCTCCTTGTTCCGCCGACGCGGTAATTCGGGTGAATGCTAATCAGCTTTTGTTCAACCTGTTAGCTTTACTCGAGCACGGGTTATCCGGGGAGCCGCCGCCGTCCTTTCTGTTGGAACTGGCTCTTAAGGTCGAGGGTCTCAGCGGTTGGTTGATCTATCACTCAACCGGCGGTCACGCGGAAGCTGTGCAAACTGAGTTCTGTGAGACGGTATTTTCCAGGATGAGGCCGTCGCTGAGCGGCCTGGATATTCAGGAGAAACCGTCCGAACTAGAAGTGGCAGTGGGATTTCCGGTCGTAGCGAACTCGCCAGAAGCTCGTTCGAATGACAAATGACAGATCACAGATGACAAATAATGGATAAGGCCGGGCGCGTGTCTCCGCTAATTTGTCATTTGTCATTCTGTCATCTGTCATTCGGAGCGAGCCTCAGGCGAGTCTCCGATGAGCCCGCGCAGACGGTCAACGCTCAGCTCATCCAGTTGGTGAAGAGCGAGATCTGCGCCCTTCAACAACTCAATTGAGTTGGTGGTAGCGACCGCTACCACTTTCATGCCGCCGCGATGAGCCGCCTCGATCCCGACCAAGGCATCCTCAAACACCACGCACCTCTCCGGAGGTACGCCGAGGCGACCGGCAGCTTTCAGGAACACCTCGGGATCCGGCTTACCGTGGGAGACATCTTCGGCCGTGATGATAACCTTAAAGCGATCTCTAAGGCCGATCGACGCTAAACCGGTTTCAATGTTAAGGCGATGCGTCGATGAGCCGATCGCGCAGGGGATTCCAGCCTCCTGCAGTTGGTTCAACCAGGGTACTACTCCGGATAACGGTTTAAGGCCCCATTCCAGAACGATTTCCCGATAGAGAGTCTCCTTTCTCTGCGAAAGCCGTTCAATCTCGGCGGGATCCGTGGTCCACTGCAGCAGGTTCGGAATGATAAACTCGTTTTTCATTCCGAAGCCCTTCTTGAAGTGACCTGGCGGCAGGTGGTAGCCGGTCTCCTTTGCGAGTCGTTCCCAACTCTCTTCATGATGAGCCGAGGAGTCGATCACGACGCCATCCCAATCGAATATCGCACCAATAGGACCCTTATCAGACATAGGAAATTAACCGCGAATGGACGCGAATTGATCCGCCTTCGCCAAAAGTTCCAAGCCAACTATTTGGACTTTGGACCTACGGCGGACAAGCTGCGAAATTAAGCCCAAATGAGGTCGCGCGTCGAGGGCGGAAAACATAACCGCAGATGAACGCAAATTTTCGCAGATAAAGAGACGGATCGGGGACTCAATTGCAGAGGCCGAGCGATGCGTTTCTGAGAAACAAAACTTTGGAGAGATTAATATCCGCAGATTACACAGATTACGCAGATTCGGGTTTGAGGCAGGTCGCGCTGCAGAGCTAAGAAACCGCATCTATGGCACGATGTCAGAGCGTGATACCCTTGCTGGGCGCTTAATCATAAGTCGCCTAGTGGTCAACGCTGAAATGAGCAACCTCATCCCGACTTACCGAGCTTTTAGCCCCAGCGCGCGACCGGCGTTAACCCCGAATCTGCGTAATCTGTGTAATCTGCGGATATTAAATGCCTTGGCCTCGTTCCTCGGGATCAGAAACGGCGCATAGCAGGGAGAGAATAGGTTTTCTGGAGCGCGGCTGCGTTCTCCTGGACTTTAGCCGCGTCGAGATAGATCACCTTCGGATCCAGATCGAATTCGATCTTGTGAAAACCGTTGATGGGTTTCTCCATCGCTTTGGCCAGATCTTCCAAACGATAGATCGGTTGGCCATTTACGCGTTCAACGGCCATGTAGTTCAGCTGCGGATAACCGATGGTATCATTGTTTGGCAGGATCTGACTTAAGAAAACGATCTTACGCTGCTTAGGAAACAGGTCCGCTTGATAATGGTCGAAATAGACGAACCGTTGGGGCGCTTCCCTTTGCCAGGAAGGACCCCATTCTCGCAAGTATTGGCGACTCAGCTCTTCAAACACTAATCCACCCAGGATCAGGTAGCGGGGAGGACGGCCGATGACGTATGGGTCGATCACGTAATCCTGCGGCGGTTTATGGAACAAAGACACAACCACATCTTTACGCTCGCCGTGCCGCGATAAGGTGACCGGCACTTTTTGGCCGGAATAGGACAACGTGGTTATAAAATGCGTAATCGAGAGCCGGCCATATTGGGAGTCGTCGTAGTCGCCGTCGGGGTCGACCGACTTTCCACCGACCGACAACAAGATATCACCGGTTTGAATGTCGGCCTGAGCCGCGGGCGAATCGGGCTCTACGTCGTCGACATAGATCCCGCCCTCTGAGTCGGACAGTTTTTCGTAATGCCGGAACTGGGGATCGCGCGTGGTCGAGAAGGACAGGCCGAAGCTCGGAAACCCCTGGTAGGGTTGATGGTCGGCTTCCTTGAGAAAATGTTGAATCACCGGGGTCGAGATGGCTTCGATGGTCTGCGAACGGGGATCATAACGAAGCAGCATCGAGATGAGATGGTGATCCTGCACAATGGGCAACGTGAAACTGTTGTCCCGATACTGCAGAGGGCAGCTCATCTTAAACAGGAGATAACTATAGTCGTCTAGAACGTAGTGACCTACCTCAGCACTGGTGAGGAGAGCTTCGGTAGAGACCGGCGTGCCATTAGACTCCAATTGCACCACAGACAGACGGTCTCCGACTTTAGGTGCTACGCTGGTGTCCAGCGGTTGGAGATCTTTCAGGAAATCGGGATTGTTAGGCTTGAGCAACGCCAGGTTCGTTTCGTAATCGACGACCGCGACCTTGGCCGTGGCACGTTCACCGGTATCGGGTTTTTCCAGTTCGATGAAATTGCTGTCCCATACCAACTCCGCAGTCACCAAAACTTCGCCTCCGTCGATGACGGCACCCAAACCACGTCGGTTAGACGGGGCTTTCTTGCTCCAAGGACGGAAAAAATCGTACGATTGATTCGTTGAGTTCACCCGAAGTACCGAGCCCCCCTTCAGCTCTGTCGCTAAATGTTCCTTGGGTGCGGCGGACGGACGAGTCTCCACAGCCGGGGTGCCCGCTGGGCTAGGACTCGGATTTTCGGCAGCGATCGCCGATATCGCGAAAAAGAATGATGCCTGACAAAAAACTAAAAACCTCATCGAAGGGTCTCCTCTCCCAAGTTCCGCTCGAGGCGTACTCCGTAGTTGTCCTTGATTCGCTCTTTCGCTTCTTCGACCGCTGTCCTTTGTAGTACCGCCGGGCGACTCGCTCCGACAAACTTGATCGTATAGAAGTCTGAAGTTTCATCGAACGCGTTAGCCACATCGGCCAGAGTCCGGATTTTATGGCCATTGATCTCATCTACGATCTGGTAACGAAACTCAGAAAGGTAGGCGTTAACCGGATCGGGCAGGATATTGGATAGAAGGATGACCTGAGGATGATCCTGAAAGATCTCGTCGTTGATAAAGTTATTGTAGAAATACTTCACTCGAAGATCTTCAATTTGGAACGCTTCCAGCAAGTTCCTGGACAACGGCTGAAACACGAGGCCGCCGAACATGACGAAGCGAGGATACTCGTCAAAAATGTTGGCTTGTATGAGATAGGAATTATTCGGTTCTAGCTCGACTTCGACACTGAGGGGTTGGTGATTCCGCAACAGATCGATCTTAACTTTGTCGCCTTTCAGCTTTCGCTCGATGACCTCCGCCAAGTCGACGTTCTCGCCGTCCAGTTCAACGGTTTGGTCACTGATGATGCGATGACCATCGATGGAAAGCAGGACATCGCCTGGTTCTAGTTTGCCGGCGGCGCAGGCGTCGCTTTCGACGGAGCTGACCAGGACCCCGGTATCGTCGTCAGGAAGTCCTAGTGCCCGGCGCGCTGCGGCGTTGGTCAGACTCTCCGGCACGATCGAGAGGTCGACATATCGATTGTAATGGCCACTCGCGATATCGGCCAAGAAACGTTGTATCACCGGCGTCGGAATCATGAACCCGACATTTTGGGCGACATCACCGGAGTAACCCTGGAACGCGATGCCGACTACCTTGCCGCTTTGCAGTACCGGACCGCCTGAGTTACCCGGATTAATGGCGGCGTCGATCTGGACCGCAAGATGGGAATCTGCTCCGGAGTGGCTGTAGCTCTCGAAATCGATTCGGGAAACGATCCCTTGGGTGACGGACAGCCGCTCACCTCCGATGGGGTAACCGTAGACGTCTACGTCGCTCTGGATCGTCGGTAACGGTCCCAGATGGAGCGGCTGCATCGTCTTGAAAAAATTAGGTTCCGAAATCGTGACGATGGCCAAATCGCAGTCGTGTGCGATGAATTTAACCTGACCGCTGTATTGACGGGGATCGTTCTCTCTCTGAACAGAAATGAACCGTCCGTTGGCCACCACGTGTGCGTTTGTCAGGATTCGGTTGCCGTCGATGACAAACCCTGCGCCGATTCCTGTTGAAATGCTGCCTGGATTCCACGGCACTCGGTAGTCCGGTTCTTGAGCCGTTGTCGTGATCCGGACAATGCTCTTGTGAACATCGAATTTAGGAGTGTCGGCAACTGCGCTCGTGGATATCAGGCACGCGATACCGAAAAGTGTACTACGAATCATCTGTATGTAAGGACGGAACGTTGCCTAGAAGGGTGGGAGTGTAAAATGGATTTGCGTGTTAGGAGGGATGGTAAGGATTAGACGCGATGCCGAGGGCGGTAGGGCGAAAAACTCGGCGCGCTGCCGATGTTGATTTGTATTGTATTGACCTCGCGCCGGTTTTGAGCCGTTTCGTGGGACCATTTTTTCGACGCGTATGTCACGTAGGCGATGTATGCGAATCAGTAACAAACTCTTTTATGCTGACGCGCCCTGGGCGCAGCTCAAATCCGACGCGGAACCTAATGGGAAATGGCGAATTCATGGCGCGCCGAGATTTTCGCCCTACCGGGCGTGACTCTTTACGGCGTGTCTCTAAAGACAACGGGCCCTCTCAAACGTTCACACCGACTTAAACACCACGCACGAATTGATGCCGCCAAACCCGAAGGCGTTGCTGAGGGCGTAGTGGAGAGGCTTTTCGCGCGGTTGGTTTGGGACCACATCGAGGTCGCAAGCCGGATCCGGAGTTTCAAAATTTAAAGTGGGTGGAATGAACGAATGCTGGAGGGCGAGAGCGCAAATTACGCCTTCGATCGCGGCGCTTGCGCCGAGGGGATGGCCGTAGAATGCCTTGGTGCCGCTCACCGCTAGATTTTGCGAGCTCGCCCCGAAAACGGTTTTGATGCAGGCACATTCATTTGCATCGTTCAGTTGGGTAGAACTGGCGTGAGCATTGATGTAGTCAATTTGGTCGGGGTTCACCTGCGCCTGGGTCAAGGCGTCTGCCATTGCTCGGATGCATGAGTCGCCGCCGGGCAACGGCGTGGTCATATGAAAGGCGTCATTGTTTAAGCTGTATCCCACGACTTCAGCGTAAATGCGGGCGCCTCTGGCAACGGCATGCTCGTACTCTTCGAGAATGAGACTGGCTGCGCCTTCGCCCATGACAAACCCGTCACGATTCAGATCAAATGGCCGGCAAGCGATGGACGCTTCTCGCCGGCTCATCGTTCTGATGAAAGCAAACGCTCCGTAGGAGAGTGGGCTGAGAGGTGCTTCGGCTGCGCCGGCAATAATCACGTCGGCGAATCCGTCGCGGATATAACGAGCGCCTTCACCGATCGCCACATTGCCACTAGCACAGCTATTCGAATTAGTAGTGCCGACGCCACGCAATCCGAACTCGATCGCGATATTACAGTGGGCGGACCCTCCAAACACTTGGAGCGCGATGGTTTGATGGACTGCTTTCACCCCGCCGTGGACGTAGGAAGCGTGCTGGTGTTCGGCGTTGGAGACACCTCCGAGTGCGCTGCCGAAGCTGACTCCCACTCGGGTTTGGGGATTGTTAGGTGAAAAAGAAAGCCCGCTATCATCAAGAGCGAGCTTTGCCGACGTCACCGCGAATTGGGCGTAACGATCCAATCGCTTAAGGCGGTGGGGCGGGAAGTATCTACCTGGTTCCCAATTGTCGATCTCCGCCGCGACCTTGGCATTAAACGGAGTAGGATCGAATCGCGTGACCGGACCGATCGCTGATTTACCGTTCATGATCCCTTGCCAAAAGGCCTCTTTGCCGACGCCGATTGGCGTCACCGGCCCCAGGCCGGTCACCACAACTCGTCTCATGCATCCGCCTCCGCTTCGCTTCCCCTTGACTGGTTTGGTTCTCCCGCGGCACTTCGACGCGGCAGGCCCTCCACATAGGCTTTCATATGTTTTAACGTCTGATTGGCGACGTAACCGATGAAGAAACCTCCAATGATTGGTTCAGCAATGGGAGAGAGTGGCGGAATTCGAAAGTGAAGATCATGAGCTATCGAGACGAGCACGCCTGAGGGTTGTTCGACGAAGGTCCACACGACCTCCATTCCTTTGGTCCAAGCTTTAAGATGACGAAAACGAACCTCATATTTGTCACGGTCGATCAATTCTTCAGACACCCAAGATACCGGAATATTCCCGCGCCGAGCCGCCATTTTGACTACATTCCGATTAGCGCCCCTCTGCAGATAGTTAATGTAACGATAGTGGGGGAGAAAGGTGGGCCACTTCTCGAGATCGGCTGCAACCTCGAAGATGCGCAGCTTGGGAGCGTTCATCATAATCGAATTCGCCGTGTGCATGCTTCGTGTTCGTAAGTTAGGTAGAACTCGTTAGCACCGATCTCATTGTTGACCAGTTTAAAATGGCGACTAGCAGGCAGAAAATCGCCTGGTAGTCCGGTCAGGGTGGGAGCTAATCTTCCCCCGAAAAACTTGGCTGCTACTGTCAGAACGATCCTGTCGATCAGATCAACTTCGGCTAAGGATCTTACTAGGGTCGGCCCGCCCTCGCAAACCACCGCGCGCACTTGGTAGTGGGAAAAGAGATGGCTCATGACGTGGAGGAGATCGACTTGCTCTTTACCGGTCTCGTAAATCGCCGCCTTGGCCTCGAGCTCAGTCCGGTTGGGACCAGCGATTTTGCTTGTGGTGTAAAGAACGATCGGTGCGCCCGGATATTGAAAAATCGGTAAATCGAGACGGATATCGCCACTTGCGGAAATGATGACTCGCAGCGGTTCTTCAGACGCGCCGCGGTGCAACCGTTCGTTGCGCAAAGCCCGATCGGGTATGCCTAAAGACATGCGATCCGTTACGAGAGTGCCTTTGGCGACCATGACTGCATCGTTTTCAGATCGCACCTGAAGCAGACGCTTCTTATCGTCAGCGGAAGTGAACCGGGCCGGCGTATACCCCGGAGTGGAGACTTTCCCGTCCAGAGTTACGGCGAAATGGACAGTGACTCGTGGCCGGGTTTGCAAATCCTCTCGGCCAGTATCAAGCGGCGTTCTTGGCGTTTCCTGCATCTTCGTGAAACAGTTCTCGCCATTTTTGTAATGCGTCCCGAATCGCATCGGCTTGCGCTGACGGCGAGACTTCCCAAACCAATGGTGCGTGTGCTGGTATGATGGGGAGGAGTTCCGTGAATGGAACCGTACCAGTTAGAGGAATTCGATGATCGCGATCGGGATAGATAACGTCATGCACGTGGCAGCCAAACAATCGTGGAGCGGCCGTTTGCAACCATTCTGCATGATCGTGGAGGGTGAGGTTTTGGCGGACCTGGGCATGACCGAAATCGTGCCAGTGACCGAGAACCGGTTCTTTAAAATCGTCGAATAGTTTCTTGAATTCGCCTGCGTTGGGGAATGTATCGAGCTCAGTACGATTCTCGATGCCGAGCTTGATGCGAGCTTGCTTAGCGTGTTCAACGATCGGAACCAGCCAATCCCGAACCCGGGGATACACGTCAGCCTTTTCGCGTTCCTTCAAGGCGCGTAACTTTGTTTGGACAAAGGTTCTCCCGAAAATCTTACCTTGCTGGATTAGCTTAGACAGGCGCTTGGTCTCATCTCGCACCGGCGCGAAGCCGAGATGCAGAACAACGTAGGAAGCACCGAATCTCACTGCGTGATCGATCGTCGCAAAAGTATGGCGCTGGGCGCGGTTCCTTTCGCTAGGATCGGAAGAAGTACACTGGAGACAGTCCGGTGACGCGTGAAAAACCTCGAGCGGTAGGGGACAGAAATTATGAAGGCTAGTGATCGCTAAATCATGGTCCCGGACGAATTCGGCGATTCCTTGTATTAGCGATAACCGGACGCCGTGGCCAAGTTCGACCTGGCGAAATCCCAGCTCCCATATTTCCGCGAGCATGCGGTCTCCGCGCGTATGACGCTCCGAATTCCAACAGGTCGAGAAAGCGGGAGTAAGCGCGGACACGATCGCTCCAATATCGGTTACCTAGGCGAGGAGTACAAGGAGTTCAAGAAGTACGAGGAGTTCAGGAGTTCAGGAGTTCAGGAGTTCAGGAGTTCAGGAGTTCAGGAGTTCAGGAGTTCAGGAGTTCAGGAGTTCAGGGTGGTAGCGGCACAAAAATTGCAAGTAAAACTGACTTCTGCGAGCTGTGTGTAAGACCGCTCAGCATTTCGTCAGCGGGCTCCTGAACTCCTCGAACTCCTGAACTCCTTATCACCCTCAGCTCGCCCAGGTAATCAAACGCAATTCATGATCCTGGATCAAGTGCGGATGCGTCGGGATCACGCGCAAATTGAAACCATAGCTGCCGCTATCGGAAGTCGTAATATCCCCGGTGAAGCGGAACCAGCCCGCGGTCTCTTTT
Source organism: Verrucomicrobiota bacterium (assembly GCA_019237325.1). Lineage (GTDB taxonomy): Bacteria > Verrucomicrobiota > Verrucomicrobiia > Chthoniobacterales > JAFAMB01 > JAFAVN01. The sequence continues at coordinate 23,021 of JAFAHI010000675.1, forward strand.
TTCTCGAATCGTGGTAGGTCGACCGCGTAGGGCTTGTTGATTGATCCGTTGTCCGTTTCTCCGATATACACTTGAACCCGGACATGAGAAGGATCGACCGGACCCAAGAAAACATTGGCAGATATGGTTAACTTTTCTCCTACAAACAACCTACTGCCGTCTTGGGGAGAGACCTCAACGTCATGGATTTTAACCTGCGACCAATCTGTCCTGGTCTTGTGTTTCCAATCCGCGAGGTCAATCGCGGCCTTGCATCCGTTTGCGGACAGTGTCCGGAAAGAGGTAGCGGCGGGTTCATATAACCGCTCGTTGTACTCTTTGACCATGCGGTGGGTGTTAAACACCGGGGTAACGCTGCGAATAGATTCCCGCATCAATTGAAGCCAGGCGAGCGGCAGTCTGCCATCCGGTTTTGCGTAATAAAGCGGAATGATTTGGTTTTCGAGAATGTTAAACAGGCTGTCGATGTCGACTTCCGTTTGAAACTGGACGCTGCCGCCTTTGATTTCCGGTCCAATCGGCCAACCATTTCTACCGTTATAACCTTCGCACCACCAACCATCGAGCACGCTAAAATTCAGGCCGCCGTTTGGAGGCAGTTTCATGCCGCTGGTGCCGCTAGCTTCCAGCGGCCGGAGAGGATTGTTCAGCCAAATATCAACCCCCTGGTAAAGCCGGCGACCGATATAGGTATCGTAGTCCTCAACGAAAACTAAGCCATCTTCCAGACCTGCTTCCCGAGAAGCCTGATAAACCTCCTGAATGAAGCGTTTACCCGGCTCATCTTTTGGGTGCGCTTTACCGGCAAAAACGAATTGAACCGGTCGCTCCTGGTTCTGGATCAGTTTGAGCAGCCGCTCCTTATTCGATAATAGGAGAGTTCCGCGTTTGTAGGTGGCGAAGCGTCGGGCGAAACCGATGGTCAGGATTTCAGGATGTAAGAGGTTATTCACCTTGCGAAGCTGCTCCGGCGATTCGCCGATGCGCGTCCGCTGGATACGAATGCGGTCCCGCAGGAACTCGATCAACCTGGTCTTCAACAGCTGATGCGTTCCCCATAGAACATCATCGGGTATATCGATCACGCGTCGCCAGTATTCGCCATCCGTGAGGTGTTCTTCCCAGTCCGCTCCTAAGTACTTCTCGTAGAGGCGATGAAATTCGGGAGCCGCCCAAGTCTTCGTATGAATGCCGTTGGTGATGCTGGTTATGGGGACCTCGGAAACGGGCACCCCCGACCAAACGTCTTTCCACAAACCCCGGCTAACGTCTCCGTGCAGTTTACTGACTCCATTGGCGTGCCGGCTGGTGCGCAGGGCCAAGATGGTCATGCTGAAAGAATTGTCCGGGTTGACGGCAGGCTGACCTAACCCGAAGAACTCATCAAAAGTGATTGCCAGATCGCGTGGATAATCGCCCAGGTAACGGCCCATCATTTCCCTGGAAAAAGCGTCATTTCCCGCGGGAACCGGCGTATGCGTGGTAAAGATATTCGAAGAGGCGACAACCTGAAGAGCCGTGTAATACTTTAGGCCTTTTGTCTTCACATATTGGCGGATTCGCTCGATCGATAGAAAGGCCGAGTGCCCCTCGTTCATGTGATAGACGTCCGGCTGGATCCCAAGCGCGTCGAGAGCCCGCACGCCGCCGACTCCTAAAAGGATCTCTTGGCGGATCCGCATTTCTAAGTCGCCGCCGTACAACTGCTGAGTGATCAATCTGTCTTCCGGCGAATTTTGCTGAACGTCTGTGTCGAGCAGGTGCAAACGGATCCGGCCGATCTGGAGCACCCAGACCTTGGCGGTCACTTTTCGACCGAGAATGTCAACCGTGACCGAGACCAACTGATCGCCATTCCGTGCCTCTGACACGGGCAGGTGGTGAAAGTTTTGGTTCAGACTGACAGCTTCTTGCCAACCATCCTTGTTTATCTCCTGTTTAAAGTAACCATGCCGGTAGAGCAGGGTGACAGCGTGGAAGTTGAGATCGAGATCGCTCGCTGATTTGCAATGGTCGCCGGAAAGAATGCCGAGGCCGCCTGAGTAATTCGGTACTGATTCGTGAAAGCCGAATTCGGCCGAGAAGTAAGCGATACAAATCGGATTCGGGCGAGAACGCCGATAGGTGTCGGTGCGCGCCATGTAAGCCCTTAGCTTCATATGAACGCTCTTCATCAGGCGCAGGTAGTCGTCATCCGAGGCCAACTCCACCAAGCGCGCTTGTTTGCACAATTGCAGCATCCGGATCGGGTTATGATTTGTCCGGTCCCAGAGTGCCGGGTCTAGGTCGCGGAAAAGCTTGCGAGCGTCCGGTTCCCATGTCCACCAGAGGTTGCGGGCGATCTCGTCGAGCGGTTCAAGCGCTGCTGGTAAGCGCGGCGACACGTTGAAGCTCTTAATAGGATGCATAAATCTCTTTTCTTCATCGGGCGTA
>JAFAHI010000122.1 GCA_019237325.1 Verrucomicrobiota bacterium
CCAATGATTGGCCGCCCGTCGAACGCGTCTTCGGTGAGGCCGCGTATCCAGCTTCGGTGAATAACCGCATCGCGGCTAAAACCGCTGAACCAATTCTGGGAACGCAGCGATTGAGAAGGGGTGTGTGTCATGTGCACGAGAACGTTACGTGGTTACATGAGAATTGCGAATGGGCGAAACGGCGAAAGGGCGATACGGCGAATGGGCAAATGGGGGGTGGAGGCGCAGATTGGTAGGGCGAAAAACTCGGCGCGCCAAACGTGTGGTTTTGTTGCTGGGGTGTTCGCGCCGGTTTTGAGCCGTGCTGTGGGTTTGGCTTTGCCCCAGATGGGTACGAATAAAGCGTGCGGTTCGGCCCTATTTTTCGGAGGTGGTCCGCCGAGGGTCGCGGCTCAAAACTGGCGCGGGGAAGCCAAAAATAAAGCCGTACGTTGGGCGCGCTGAGTTTTTCGCCCTACCGCGCCTCATCGTCCGTTCGCCTCATCACCCTTTCGCCGGTGCGCCGTTTTCGCCCATTCCGCCCGCTCGCCGTTTCGCCCCTACTGGCTGAGCACCTCAAACGCCTTCTTGACGTTGTTCGGGCGCAGAATCAGAAGCCCGCGCTTCACCCTGGGTGACCCGCTCAAATACGCGTACTCGATGTTGACCTTTTTCGACGCGAGCTTCTTGCAAATTTCAGACAATGAGCCCGGATGATTGTCGTGTTCAATCATGAGCACCTCGTTTTCGACGACCAACGTGCCGTGTTCTTCAAAGATCGTGAGCGCTTTTCTGGAATCGCTCACGACCATCCGAACGACCGAATGATCAACTGTGTCAGAGATGGTCAGGGCGAAGATATTAATTTTCGCGGCAGACAAGGCGTCGCAGACCTTGGCCAGCGTTCCGGGACGATTTTCGAGAAACAGCGCGAGCTGGGTGACGATCTCCATAAAATTCAATTCAAAATCTCACGCAAAGGCGCAAAGACGCAAAGCAAAAGGGCAAACAGGGGCTAACCGCGATTGAACCCGCCTTCGCCAAGTCTTCGGCGCGGCAGGCTGACGAATGGACGCTGAATCTTGGTTTACTGGATCTTTGAGAGCGAAGATTTAGTAAGATCACAGGATTACCCACTCCTCATTTGTCTTCACCTTTGCGTCTTTGCGGCTTTGCGTGAGATTTTCCGCGTTCATTTGTCGACGCCGGTTACATTTTCGACTACCGGGGCGGGGGGCGGCGCAACAGGTTGAGCTGACGGTACGTGAATTGGCCGAACCTTCCAGAACTTCTGTTGAAACGCTGCCCAGTCTCCGAGGATCTCTTTAGCGAGCTCACTTTCGGTCCGCTCGAGATGCTTATAGACGAGCCCCTTTACCAGAACTGCATCTGTTTCCTCGGTTAGCGGCTCCATCGATACCAATTCCGGGTTAAGGTTTCGCTTCAACGCCGAGTCTTGGTCCAGAACATAGGCGACGCCTCCGGTCATACCGGCCCCGAAGTTTTTTCCGGTTGGTCCAAGGATCACTACCGTGCCGCGCGTCATGTACTCGCAACCATGATCTCCAACGCCTTCGATCACGGCGGAGACGCCGGAATTCCGAACCGCAAACCGTTCTCCCGCGCGGCCGGCCGCGAAAAACTCTCCGCCGGTCGCACCATACAGACAGGTGTTCCCGATGATCGAGTTCTCCCGGGCGACATACTTTCGTTCTGCGAACGGCTTAATGATGATCTCGCCGCCGCCCATGCCTTTCCCAACGTAGTCGTTCGCTTCGCCGGTCAGGATCAGCTTAACGCCGCGGGTCAGAAAGGCTCCGAAGCTTTGGCCGGCGCTACCAGACAGCTTGAGCTCGATCGTTCCGTCGGGAAGACCTTGCTCACCCCAGAGGTAAGCGACTTCACCGGAGACCTTACCGCCAACGGTACGGTTAGTATTCTTAATGCGATAGCTCAGAGAAACCGGGACCTGATCGTTAACGGCCTCGCGGGCGTCCTGCAGGATGACGTCGTCCAATCGCCGGCCCCAAGGCGGATCATTTCGATCCCATGTGTTGTGACGGACGATGGTGTCATCGTCTTTAGCCACGTTTGCCAGCAGACGGGTCAGGTTCAGCTTGTTGGCCTTCGGATGATCCTTGGCCTCCCGTTGCCGCAGCAATTCGACTCGGCCGACTAATTCGTTGAATGTGGCCAGACCGAGCTTCGCCATGATCTCGCGCACGTCTTGCGCGACGGCGTTGAAAAAGTTGACCACGTACTCCGGCTTGCCTTTGAACTTTGCGCGCAGCCGTTCGTCTTGGGTGGCGACGCCGACCGGGCAAGTGTTCAGATGACATTGGCGGACGTAAACGCAGCCGGAAGCGATCAAAGCCGTGGTGCCGAAGTTGAATTCCTCGGCTCCCAACAGCGCGGCAAAGACGATGTCTTCACCCGTGCGCAGACCTCCATCAGCCCGAAGAACAATCCGGTTGCGCAAGCCGTTCAGCATCAAAACCTGGTGCGCTTCGGAAACACCGAGTTCCCAAGCACTGCCTGCATGTTTGATGGAGCTCAACGGCGATGCGCCGGTTCCGCCTTCGTGCCCGCTGATCAAGATAATGTCTGCGTGCGCCTTAGCGACGCCGGCGGCGACAGTGCCAACGCCAGCTTCCGCCACCAGCTTAACGCAGACCTTTGCCCGCGGATTGACCTGTTTGAGGTCGTAAATCAACTGAGCCAGATCCTCAATCGAGTAGATGTCATGATGCGGCGGTGGAGAAATTAACGCGACACCCGGCGTACTCTTTCGGAGTCTCGCGATTAACTCGCTGACTTTGTGTCCAGGTAGTTGACCGCCTTCTCCTGGCTTCGCGCCTTGCGCCATTTTAATCTCAATTTCTTTGGCGGCTGAGAGGTAGCTAGCGGTTACACCGAACCGTCCCGCAGCAACCTGCTTGATTGCGCTATTCGGCCAATCGCCGTTCGGTCGCCGATGCACTCGCTCCGGGTCTTCACCGCCTTCACCGGAATTGGACTTACCGCCGATTCGATTCATGGCGATGGCCAGACATTCGTGTGCTTC
>JAFAHI010000193.1 GCA_019237325.1 Verrucomicrobiota bacterium
AAAGGAGGCGCAGCCGGCAGCATGATCAATCTCTTACAGATGCCCCAACTAAACCATCGCTGCTTGATTACCTCCGGTGTCTGCGAGGAAGAATGTCGCCAACTCCTCCAAGACTTCTTCCGCGATAGGCGAGAGCAGAATGGTTAACAGTTCGCAGTTCGCCGAGGCATAAGCCCGCAACGGTGAACTGCGAACAGTGAACTGCCAACCGTTCACCGAATCAGCATGCAATCGCCGTAGCTAAAGAACCGATACTTGTCGGCGACCGCTTCCCGATAGGCCTCCAGAATAAATTCCCGGCCGGCAAAGGCGGCCACTAACATCAGCAACGTGGATTTCGGTAGGTGAAAGTTCGTTAACAAACTGTCGACCCGGCGAAACTCAAACCGGGGATAGATAAAGATATCGGTCGCTCCCAGACCAGGAACAATTCGCTGGTTCCGTAGCATCACACTTTCCAGTGTCCTAACCGTCGTAGTACCGACAGCCAGCACCCTCTTGGCGGTTGCGATCCGTTCAGCGGCCTCCGTCTCTATCTCGAACCATTCCTGGTGCATGTGGTGTTCACGAATATCCTCGGTCTTAACGGGCAGAAAAGTACCGATCCCGACTCTTAAGGTGATAAACACATGGGGAAGCGCGGCCAATAGCTCCGCCGTAAAGTGCAGACCGGCGGTAGGCGCTGCCACCGCTCCAGGCTTGGCTGCAAACACCGTCTGATAACGTTCCGCATCCTCCGGCTCCACCTTTCGGTGGAGGTAAGGCGGTAATGGCATTTCTCCCACCCGCGAAAAGTCGATCGGAGTCTCGAACTCAATCACTCGTTCCCCGGAAGCTTCAACTCTAAGAACCGTGCCAGAAACAAGTTCATCGGAGAATTGCCTTCCATCTCGAAACCAATGCCCTGGTCGAACCAGGCAGCGCCAAGTTTTGGCATCGAGTTGCTCCAGCAACAAGAGTTCGGCTTTCCTTTTGTGGAATCGAATTCTAGCCGGAATCACCTTGGTGTTATTCAGCACTAACAGATCCTCGGGACTCACAAATTCGGGAATATCGCGGAACCAATGATGAGTGATGCTCTGTTTCTGCCGATCAAGCACCATCATCCTGGACTGATCCCGCGCCGGCGGCGGATGCAAAGCAATCAGCTCAGCCGGCAATGCATAATCGTAGTCTGAGGTAATGAAACTCATGCAAAAGGATCACAAACCGTAAATGAACCCGATCCGCAGATAAATGCCAACGCGGAGAACACTAAGAAGATTTGAGTTCCGCCGATTACACAGATTACGCAGATTTCGTTTTTTGAGTTGCATGACGCGACATCGCCAAAAGGAGCTACTTTCCTGGGAGTCTTCTGTCTCAGATCTTTGCGGCCTTAGTGGCCTTGCTGTGAAATTTGTCTTCGGCTTTGCGGTCCTTGCGTAACATTCACTGTGTTTGATCGCGGCCATAGGGAGAAAGGCAAATAGCCGAGACAGCGACGTACCGTAAAGCGCTTAATTGCATCGATCACAGAATCACTTTACTTTCGTGGGATGGTCACGGTAAAGCTGTCAGGGCGTCGCGTCTTTCCGAATCTGTTACCTACAACGCTTCCAGGCGGTCGACACCCGTGCGAGCCAAGAACGCGGAATGCAACGCCCCTCCGATTTTAGGGTGGCCGACCCCTTTTTCACTTTTCACTTTTCACCTTTCACAGGGCTTTCAGAGGCCTTCTCACCTCTCACGTCTCACCGAAAAAAAGTGCCTCCGCTTGCCTTCGAAGCGGAGGCACCCTTCAACTAGCCCGGTTAGTTTCCCCAAACCACCAGACTAAAACCACTGCGAACGCCGGCATTGCCGGGAAGGGCATTTATTTTAGAAGAACCACTCAACCTGAGTACCGAACAGCCAGCCATGGTTGGTGTTGCCGTTGTACGGCGCGGCAAAACCACCACCGCCGCCCGAACCTTCTTGGATGGGCGTCGTCATCCCCTTGAGAGAGTTTGACCAGACGGCATAGGTGGCGAAGAACCGGATCTCGGGCTTGGTGTAATAACCGCCCTTTGGTTTGATCACCGGGCCAACATCAAAGACGCCCAACCACCCGGATTTTCCAAAGCCGGGATAGCCGGCAATGTTGTTATTGCTCTCGTATTGCCCACTGAACTGACCTTGAAGCGCGATATTATCGGCCAGCCAAACCGCTGGACGTGTACCAAACTGAAAATCGTGGACGTGACCGGAAACAACTTTGCTCACAATCGGTTCATTTGCATTCACGACGTTATTACCCTGGCCCAAGCCGGGTCCGGTAGTACCGCCAAACGCAAAACCACTATACGAGTCTTCCCAGTCGCCAAAAAATGCCACAGAGAACCAGGGCGCCCCTGGAGCTGGCGCCGGTGCCGGTGGAGCCACTGTTTTACCGTCTTTAGAGTTTCCTGCAACCACAGGCGCGGGTGCGGAAGAATACCACGGGAACGCAAAATACAATTGGAAGCCCGCTCGGTAAGTAAACCCGTGGTTGAGGGCATCACCGACATTGATCTCACCCGTGTATCCCGGATGACGGAAGAGGAATAGATTCTCCGCTCCTTGAACACTGCCAAGATCGGCGCCCGAACCGAAGTTCGTCACACCCCTGCCAAACAGCGCATAAGCGGTGAATGAATTGTTAGCTCCGCCAGGTCCAAACTTGATATTATAAATGGCGCCGCCTCCGATGCCCCATGCGGCATCGGTGTGAAGTGGATTCGTCAAATTGACGATATTGCCGGCGGAGTCGTAGTCTTGGGTGAAGGTGCCACCCTTCTCATAATTGCCGATCAAGACTAAGGCCAAGGTGCCCGGGATTGGCCCAAGTGCAATGTCCTTTAACCGCGCGTCGAACGTTTGCTTGAAGTACGAGCCGATGCCAGGAGAGATATCTTGAGCGGCCAGACCTCCGAGCCAGGCCACGTTGAGTTTTCCAATGCCGAGATCGATGTTTTCGACGCCAGCGCCGTACCCTGAGGTATCCAGCCAGAAGTAATCTTCCGGATCGGTGTTGTAACGGTCATAAAACCGGACACCACTCCAGAAGGTGATCTCAGGGGCACCCTTGAATACGTTCGACGCCTCTAGGTAGGCTTGGCGAAGAATGAAATCAAAGTCGTTGCCGCTCCTGGTTACGTTGTTTTGAGCGTCGAATGTCGCTCGGTTTTGTACATAGCGGATCGCCGGGGTAAAGGTCATGGAGACATCCATGACATCCGGGCTGTCACCCAACATGTGAGACTGCATCCAGGTCAACTCCATGTAGGTATCGTTTTCGTTACCAAGACGCTCACGACCCTCTCCGGGGAAGTTCGGCAGCTCAAAGCTGAAGTTCCCGCCTCCGCCGTTTCCGTTGAACTGAAATCCAGCGCGGATATAGGCCGAAAACGTGAAGTTGCGGGTCAACGATTTTAAGAAAGACTCGTCAAGGGTTGGCGCGGCGGAGACTTCCTTGCCGTCGGCATCTGTCAGGACGCGCGTATTCAGGATCGAGCCAGATTCGGCTTTCGACTCCAGAGATTTCATCTGCGCTTCCATCGAAGTGATGCGATCCTGGTACTCTTGTTGTTTCTTCTCCAGGCTCTCTATCTGAGCCTTTAGCCCGGAGACGTCGTTACTGTTACTACTACCATTATCCTGGGCCACAGCGAGCGACCCAGTAAAGAATAAGGCGATTGCGACCTTTGCACACAGAGATCCTGTGAGGGAAGGTAACTTCATGCTTGTGTTGTTCCTTGAGGTTAAGAGTTAAGGCCGGTTCGGCGCCGGCAACGCCGGCGCTGTACCGATGGAAGCTCTCTTAAGGAGCGCGGTTAACAAAGTCGAGTAGGAAGCCTCCAAATCGGAAACTCAGATAAATTTTTCCGATAGTTAGATAAATAGATAACTCAGCCAGTTAATACCGTTGCAACGCGCAATCCCGTCTTGCGTTAAAGCGCAACCCTTGCAAAAAGACGAACCAGCGGCGGTTAGTGTCTAATCGTCGGAGCTCGCTTATCTATTCGTCCGCCAGCGTATCCGTTTGGCAGAAACAATTGTCCGTTCGTCCGGTGTTAGGTCGCTTAACCGTGCTGGATTTGTTAGTAATTATCTCGGCCGCCGGATGGCAAGATTAATGATAGTTAATGATTAATCTAATAATGAATGATCTTTAATTTACGCGTTTCTTTCTTTCCCTTGACTTTGTTAGCGGCGGACGCAGAGATAAGCGAGATACGTCGTTCGATTGAGATCGAACCAGGATTGTAAGGACATGCAAATTCTTAGAGCAAGAGGACCGTTGCCGGGATTCAAAGTTGTCGAACTCGACGAGATTCTTCCGGAACTCGTTGATTTGGGAGAACATCGGGAAGCAGCGAACCAACATTACCGTGGCCAAGCACAAAATCATTGGGTTCTCGAGTACGTGATCGAGGGAACCAGCCGGGTCCGGATTGATGGAGAGTCGGAGGTCTCATTGAAACCTGGCTCTATTGCGTGTTTCCCACCCAATTCGAGTCGCTGGTGGCAATACGGTTCTGAACCGAAGCATCACGTGTTGCGAGTTGGTTTCGAGTTGGATCCTATCCAGAATCGTTATCCGGACTGGAAGCTTTCTCAGACTTTGCATCGAATTCACTTCGCTCATGACCTGATGCATTTGGAACGGTCTTTTCTACAGGTGATACGGGAAGCAACCACCCGTTCGCTGCACCAGGGATGCGGACTGCGCCTCGCGTTGGATACCCTGGTACTTGAAGTGATGCGAGGCTTTACCGAGCCAAGGAAAATTCTGTCGCTGATCTCGGTTCATCCCGCGATTTCCAAAGCGCTAGGGATTCTCGAGACCAGATTCAGGAAGAATTGGACCTTGCGCGAGCTCGCCGAGGAGGTCGGACTTTCCCGAAGCCGGCTCGCCGAACTGTTTACGATCGAATCCGGCAGCTCAATCCACAGATTCCTCACAAAAGTCCGGGTTCGACACGCAGAAACTCTGCTAAGCCATTCGGACCTGCCGATTGGCGAGATCGCGTCAGAGTGTGGTTTCGCCACTATCCAACATTTTTCGCGTGTTTTTAAAGAAGTGAACGGGCAGGCACCGGTTAATTTTCGTCGCCGGTGCGAGGACCGTGATTTTGAGGGACCTCAGCTTCTAAAAGATACTCCGATAGCCAGCGCGACATCCGCGTAACCGGCGGTTCCCCAGCTCCACAGTGCGTAACCAATCGAGAACGCGCTGCCTAATTAGCGGGAGCCGCCCGTTAGCACCGTATTTCGGCCGCTTCAATCACCGCGACGAAAGCGCGGGCCCTAGCGAATGGTTCCAGAGCGGCTCCCCTCCAGGCCTGCTCCAATCCACCCTACCCTCGATCAATTCTGCAAGCGTAACACCCGGGCTTCGCGAAATGCACATGTAGGAATTGAACGTCTGGATTGCCAAAAAACTTCGCAATCATCTCCTCTGCGCGATCTCCTTCGACTACATCCGCCTCGACCAACATATCTTTCGCGTCGAAGGCTCGGACCGCTAACAAACGGCTACGCAACACTTCCGGAAGCGAATCGGTATAGGACGCAGCCGTCGTCGCCGCCTTGCGAACATAGATCGCGTAGGTGCTATGATAGGGAGATTCGGACGGCAGATGAGTAAAGTTGGTTAAGATCACTTCATCCCCGGGCTCGGCATCCTGCAACGAAACCCGACAAGGGAACCCGGGCTTGCTGTCGGCAACATACCGCTTAGCCCGCAGCTTCTCCAATTCGGTATCCGACAAATCGAATAGGGTTTGAAAAGGTTCCGGGGAAAGACCGCGGATCGTGAAGTGAGGTACTTCGGTTTTAGTCATGCCTGAACCTCCGTCCTCACGCAAAGAAAACGACCCGGTTCTTGCTATAACCTGCGTCCTTCCCGCAGAAAGAAAAAGCGAAATCTCACGCAAAGACGCAAAGGCGCAAAGGTTCGGAGGAGGTGAACTGTGGAATAGTTGGTGCCAATAAGCAGCGAAGCTGCGACTCATGATAGCCTAGGGTGAAGCCCTAGGGAGCCATAAGCAAATGCGCCTAGCGCTGAAAGCGCGGGTAATTCCTGAGCGTGTAGATCTCTCGAAGTCCTGGTGTAGCCTGGGCAAGTACTGACTGGCACCTTCAGTGCTTGTCACTTTTCGGGTATGTCGCTGAAACCTTCGCCCTAGGCTATCATGAGCGGCAGCTTCGCTGCTGCGGATGCCCTCAAAGCGCGTTGTGTTGCTCAAATCTCGCGCTCGTTCAAGACGTCCCTCCTTGTCCATCCTCCGAACCTTTGCGTCTTTGCGTGAGATTTTTCCGAAATATCTACAGCGGCACGCTGAGCTGAATGCCGAGCACGACCTCGTTCGTAGCGCCGTGATAGCCGCCGGGATTGATAATGTACTGAAGATCCGGCTGAACGTTTGCCCCGTGAAAGACGTCGAACGAGTAGAAAATTTCTTCAACAAACTCATTGGATTGCACGCCGAAGCCAGAACCAGGATGGGCGGCGGTGTAGGCCCTCTCGGCATTCCGTACACTGCCGGAAGTGCGGTTCCAACCCGTTGCTATGCCGCAGGAATCGTAGGGTCGCTTCGACCAAGGGCCCCAGTAGTAGAGGCCAGTGAATATTTGGCCCTGCTGAAATGAGGTCCGAGGATCTAACCAAATAGTCCCGAAAAAGGCACTCAAACCCCGCTTAGTGGGGTGTTGACCAGGAGGAGCGTTGACCGGCTCTTTCCCTTGGATCTGTTTCCCGTCGCTTGGACCCTCCGATTCGGTTTCCGGCACCGTAGTAATCTGTTGCCAAATACTACCATAAACACCCCAATCTCCTGTGAACTGGGAGCCCAGGAATGGTGCCGAACCAGGAGCACCCGCTAGGACGCTTTTGGCGGCTCCGGTGGTTTCTGTATGGTTCGTGTTGCCGAAGGCTCCTAACACCCAGAATCCCGGCAAATCGTATCCGAAAATATGCAGCTTCGGTTTCCAATCGATTTCGAACGGAATAACGGCTCCGGTGGTTCCACCCGGATTATCTACCCGGAGGTAATAGTTGTTGGAGATCCAATAGTTGTTGAAAGCAAAAACGCCGATCCTCAGGGATAAATCCTTGGTGGCGTTCCACTGGAAGTCCGTCCCCCATTGACTCACCGGCCAGGTGAACATGCTATAACCCGCCACGTTTCCGGTGATCCCTGACGTGAATGTCAGGTTTTCGAATGGGAAGGAGTAATAGCCTCCGAATTCCTGACTCATATTCATCAAACCCACCTTGAATTCGAATAAGTCGTTAAGGAGGGTCTGTTTGAACCACATGCTGGTGATACGCCAGGTTTGTCCCCGTCCCCACACCTCCTGAATCAGTTGGAGCGTATTGGGATTTTGCAAGTTGCCCAGATTGTTGCCGGTACGCTTGGTAACATAGAACTCGAAACTGGCTCCTTCCCAGCCCACCAGTTTTGCGAAGTTCAGGTCGAGGCCGAAAAGGGCTTGATCCGTATAGGCCCATGCCTGACCCGAGTTTTTGGCATTACCGCTGAAGTTGTCCTTACCTCCGCTGACATTGGAGGCCGTCTCGCTGAAGTAATCGAGGTTGAAATCGACACCGTAATTGTGGAGAAGGGTACGCAATCCCCACCAGTCGCCGGTCACGTATCTATCCCAATACTCCCTACCTTCTTCCGGGGTCAGATGCATCGAGGGATCAAAGGCGATAGGATTCGTAGGCGAAGTGCCGGAAGAAACCGCGTTTGCAGCAGACATTGCCGGCGGTGGAGGAGAGGGAGGGTTGGTAACAGAGGGAGGATTGCTTTGACTTGAATCCTCAGCCGCAACAGCGGGAAGGGAAGAAAAAGACGATAATCCAATGGTAACAGAAACAGTTGCGTACAGCAGCGACGCGAACGAATTCCTTTTCACGTAGGAGGTTCTCCTTGGTAAGGTCTGGCTTTAGTTTCGTATTTGGTCGACCCCAGTTCGACCGTCGACCTGAAACGTGTGAACCTCAGCCATGAGCCGCGCAAGGTCAACTACTTAGCTATCTCTCTTACCAGTGGGTCAGGCTTAACCCATTGGGGCTATTTCTGAGTCACTGCCACGCGGATCAGTTGCCCTTTAAGGGTAGATTCAGCTAGGCGCTTCCCAACGCAGAAGGGTTTCGTCGCTTTGGCTATTCTGTGATGCTGATTCATAGCTAAGACAACAACCCAGAGGGTAGATCGTTTACCCTGTTACACTCGGCGCGATCCGTGAGTGCCGCCATGACTTCTCACTGCTCACCAATCACTTCTCACCCATTCGACGCGCTAAATGCTTGCTCAGGGCAGGCCTCTCACAAAAAAAAGAGCGCCTCCACTTGCCTTCAAAGCGGAGGCGCCCGTTTAATAGCCCGGTTAGTTTCCCCAAACCACCAGACTAATTTGTTCCATACCGCTGTCGCGGTAGAAAGACGGAAAATTCTACTCTAAAAGAACCACTCAACCTGGGTACCGAAAGGCCAACCGTGATTGGTATTCCTTTTATTGGGCGGCAGACAATCATTCCCATCTTCTTGGACCGGCGTGGTCGTACCATTCAGAGAAGGGGTCCAGATCGTATAGGTTGTATACACAAGAGGTTCGAACTTAATCGAACCATGTATGATTCTTGGCCAATCTGTCAAGATTTGGCGAGGCCTACAGATCGTTTTAAGACGGATAGACACTTTTTCCGAAGAATAGACACGATGCATCAATATCTGCTTATTAATACCCGTTAAGCAAATATTGATTAGAAGAGTAAGCCGTTGCCTGGTCACAAATCTGGAGCCGGTGCGGTGCGAAATCTTTTTGGTCGGGCCAGGGAGCCGCCACTCGATCGAGCTTGGCGGTTAGCGTCCCCGATAGAGCTCCCGGTATTCCGCCGCCGTCGCCCCCGTTAACTGGCGAAAGATTCGCGCAAAATGCTGGCTCGTCGCGAAGCCACAGTCCGTCGCAATCTGACCGATACTTAGCTCTGAATCTTTCAGCAACATCTGACCATTCTCCACGCGGATTTTATTCAAGACCTTGTGAATCGAGGTGCCTACCTGCCGTCGAAACAGCTCAGCTAGACGGGCTCGAGACATTCCCGACTCGCTGGCTAGCCGCTCCAGGGACCAACTTTCTCGGAACCGCGTCTGTAGGAGGTTTAGCGCTCGCGAGACCGCCGGATGCATGATGGCGTTCGCTCCTCTCCTATTCCCGTCTGTGCCGACTCTAACAATTTCCAGGAGCAACGCGTCCACGCCCAAAAGCAGCCCGGCCGCTTGATAGTGAGAGGTGCTCACGCCTTCCGTGATTATCCGAGCAAACAGCTTTTCAAACTGATAAACCTCGTGAAGTACCACAACCTCACGCAAAAGCTTGCTCAAGTTCCAATCGGAATGCCGGGAAACGATGGTCGGTAACTGTAATCCGACGAAGAGACGATGATGTGCCGCTTCTGGTCCCTGCCAGAGCCAATGATCAGTACCGGCGGCCACACACCAAAAGGATCCTGCGTTCAGATGAAATCTGCGCCCCTCACCGACGTACAAGTCGCTGGTTCCCTTGGCTGCGTACCCCAATTCCCAGTAACGATGTTGATGTCCTTCTTCTCGCGATCCAGGCGACTCCCAGTGCTCGCCCAAATGTGTTACCTCGGAAACTATCTGATGAAGTTCGACCGTACGAAAACCGTAAGTTACTCCTTTACTCTTAAGAGTTTGCATTCTGCCGGTCTTACCGTACCCCCCAATTTGCCGCGGCAAACAGCGACCACCTCCGCGACGCGCTCCAGCACATGTTTAGCAAAATCCGTTCCTCCCTCGGTTACAGACGAGTTTGACCTTCCTGTCAGACTGTTTGCTCCATCATAAACTCGTCAGATACAACCGGAATTGGCCGAACCGAGACAACACCTCATTTGTTCAAATAGTTTTAACAAACCCGCCCGGTCGTCAAGTCAGGGAAATCCCTGATTGCTAACTGCATTGTGGGATTAGCTATTTGCAAAGGTTTGGCCGAGCATGAGGCTCGTGGTTATTTTGTCCTCGTACTCGTCGTCTCCTCGTCCTCGAGAGGGTTGGTTGTTAGACATTCGCGTCGGAATTGTATCTATGTGCCTTTCCCGAATTGCACCCCGCGGACGCGGGGTTGAAGATGCTTTCAGGGCGCATCCGCTACGCATACCCAGCGCTGAAGCCCGGCTTTAGCCCTGGGCTGTTCCGTATAGCCGCTTCGCGGCAAAGTCCGACACATCCCTTGGGGAAAAAAAATCGTGAGACTTGTCCGCGCGGCAGCTTAAGCGCTCGTCGCAAGACCAAACCCCCTAACCCTCACACCGAGCGCCGCATCCAAACCTGCATCTCGCCGGGTTCTCGATTCGCCCAGGCATAATACGGGATGGCACACAGTTCTGCCGACTCAGTCGCCGGAACGTGCTCGGTATAAAGCGCATCCGCGCGATCCGTTTCCCGGAGGACGCGCCCTTTTAATACGGTGACTCCGCCCAACAACTCATTGGCTTCGGCAGGATGGAAATCCGCTTGAGCGGGGAGGACGAAACGGTCGAGATCCGGCCCGTTGTCTGCCTGCTCGATACAATAGACTAGAGGTCCGCGGCTCAATGCGGTGCGACCACGATCCGCTTCCACGTCAAAGCGTGCAAACTTCTGACGCACCGGCATTTCGAAATTCAGTTCGATTTTATCCCCGCTGTTCCAAAACCTGCGTAGATGCACATACCCGTTCTGCGCTTCTACGATTTGGGAGTGTCCGTTGACGTTGAGCGTGGTTTGGCCGACCCAACCGGGAACCCGAAGCGCGAGCGTCTTGTCACTGGGACCGTCGGTCTCAATCTCGATCGCATTGTGACCCGCAAACGGTAAACCGCTCTTCATGGTCAGCCGAATCCCAGGGAACGAGGCTTCACAACTCACGTATTGGTGAACCGCGATTCCTTCCGGTCCCTCGCTCAACAAGTAACCCGAGAGCGAGCCAATCAAGCGGGCCAAATTCGGTGGGCAACACGGGCACCACCAGGGCCAGGGAATGCGGTGATGAGACCCTCTACTCGCCAGTGGATTGTCGTAAAAGAACGATTCACCGTCGAGCCCGATCCCGGAAAGGATACAATTGTAGAGCGCCAACTCCATGATGTCGCTGAACTCCGAATTAAGCCGGGTCTGCAGCAGTCGATGTCCAAACAGGAATAGCCCAATCGAGGCACAGGTCTCGGCATAGGCCTTTTCATTCGGAAGATCGTAGTCACGCGTAAATCCTTCATTTTCAGACGCGGATCCAATACCGCCCGTCAAATAGAGCTTGGCGTCAATGACATCCCGCCAAAGGCGTTCGGCGGCCTCTAGCAAGCTGACATCTTTGGTGGCGACACCGACATCGACCACTGCTGACAACAGGTACATGGCTCGCACCGCATGACCGACGACTTTCGTTTGCTGCCGGATCGGTTCATGTGCCTGCATATAGGCATAGGGTGAACCCGGATGATTCGGACGAAATTCGCGTCTATCTAATCGATCAATCGCTTCACGCTCGAAATAGTTAGGCGATGCGCCCCTTTCATCGATAAAGAATCGGCTCAGTTCGAGATAGCGGACATCGCCGGTCGATCGGTACAGCCGCATCAAAGCCAGTTCGATCTCAGGATGACCGCAGTAACCGTTCATTTTGCCCGGCCCGTTTCCAAAGCGCTCAAACAAGAGATCTGCATATCGCCTGGCGACACTCAACAAAGTGTCCTTCCCGGTCGCTTCATGATGGACTACCGCGGCTTCGATCAGGTGCCCGGCGCAATAGAGCTCATGCAGATCCCGAAGATTCTTAAACCGGTGGCGCGGACGCCAGGTCAGGATATGGCTATTCACATAGCCGTCCGGTTGCTGAGCACGCTCGAATCGCACAATGATATCGTCGACCAGTTTTTCCAGCTCCGGGTCCTTGGTCTGCTGGAGACGGGCCGAAGCTGCTTCCAACCATTTGGCGAGGTCGGAATCCCAGAAAATGCTCCCGCCCCAATACCAATCGTCACCCACCGCTCGCCCCCGATG
>JAFAHI010000476.1 GCA_019237325.1 Verrucomicrobiota bacterium
GTCCGCACGGAGGACGATCAGAAGACGGATCAAAAACAGGACAACGCCCCTTTCCAGTCTGACAAAGATACCGCTGCTGCATCTGAGAAACAGAGTAACGAGCAAGCACCGTTACCAACCCAGGATGGTAAGAATCTCGAATCGCTAATGTTCAGGAATAACGACTTTTCGTTAGCGATGAACGGTCAGGACTATTCTCGGAATAGCGCCGACGGTGGTGAGAACGCGGCTTCAACTCCTGCCCCCACGCCGGATTCGACACCAACTCCGGCTCCTACTGCCAAGGACGACGATCTCGCAATGTTGCGACCGACACCGACCCCGCTCCCGACTCCGAATCCTAACAAGGCAACCAATAACCAGAACCGGCCGGGTGCGCCCAGAACCGCTTACCGCCCGCAGAACATTATCACCCGCATGCAGGGGAATATTGGGAACCGCGGCCGGTCTTCCGTTTCGGCTTTGGGAACCCCGCAAGGGAGGTTCCAGAAGGCGGTCGAGGACGCAGTGGGATCTTTATGGTATTACTTCGTCCAACAGCGCTCCGATTTGCTTACCATTGGCACCGTACGCATCGAGTTTGTGGTTAGTCCCAGCGGGGAGGTGGTCAGCGCCCGAGTGGTCAGCAATTCTTCGAATGAGACTCTGGCAACCTGTTCGCTACAATCCATCCGCAAAGCCAAGATACCGCCCATGCCTCAGGAGCTGATTCCGCTGGTTCCTGAACGCGGACTCGAATTTACGTTTAGCTTCAATTACATGTAACTACCAAAAATGACGTTCTTAGCTTTGTTCCAAAGCCCGACCGACTTCATCGTAAATGGCGGGGTCTTCATGTGGATTCTGTTGGTGTGCTCGTTTGTCGCCATAACCGTGATCCTGTTGCGTTTGATCGCGTTGCGTAAAGGAGCGGTAATCCCTCGCTTAATTGAGAAATCGATCGTTGGCTATCGTTCCGGAGAAAGCCTGGAGCCGATACGAAGGCTGGTACAAGACGATGACTCCGCTATGGGTCAGATTCTAGATGCGGTCGTTCGTTCCGAGGATGCGACCAAAGCCGAGACGCTAGAGGTAGTCCAAACTCGAGCTCGCCGGGAAATCGTTGGATTGGAAGCCGGATTGTTTATCCTGGAGATCATCGTCGGTATCTCTCCGCTCCTCGGTCTCCTAGGCGCCGTCACTGGGCTGGTTAAAGTGTTTTCCAATATCGGCTCAGGCGTGACGTCAACTACGGATTTGAAAGGGATCGCATCCGGCATTAGCGAGTGCCTTAGCACGACCATCGTTGGTTTGGCCATCGCCATCCTTGCTTTGATCGCCTGGTCAACTTTTACCCGCAGAGTAGAAACCTTAGCGATCCAGATGGAATCGTTGGTTACCGAGTTGGTCGACAAAATCCACCAGCGTAGAGGTCAAGCTCACCCGGATCATCGATCGGAAACATTGGAAGAGGTTGCGCGATGAAGTTCTACGTTAAGCGTAGAAAAACGCCGCAAATCATCATTGTATCGTTGATCGATATCTTTGCGATTCTCCTGATTTTTTTCATCGTCACAACCACCTTCAAGACGGCTCAGTCCCAGTTGTCCATTAATCTGCCTGAAGCAAAGACTGCAAATCAGGGAACAAATAATCAGGAGCCTTTGGTCCTTGCGATTACTCCGGATGAAAAGCTTTACCTGGGAGATAAGCAGCTCGCTGGTGTGGATGAGCTCGCCTCCGAGTTAAAAGCGCATCAAGAGAAATCACCTAATCAACCAGTTGCGATGAGTGCTTCGAAGGAAGTATCGTTTGGCTTCCTGGTCCAAGTTTTGGACGCATTAAAACAAGCAGGGATCAAAAATTTGCCAGCTTTTACTCAACCTAAAGATTCCAAATGATTCGCGAAATCGTCATCTACGGTGATCCGGTTTTGCGAAAAAAAGGTAAGCAAATCGACGAGATCACCGAAGAAATTCGGACCTTGGCCCAAGACATGATCGAAACCATGCACGACGCCCACGGTGTCGGGCTAGCCGCGCAACAGGTTGCGGAATCTATTCAATTGACTGTGGTCGACGTCTCGGATGCAGAGAATCGGCCCAGCCGGATGTGGATTGACGGTCAGGAAGTTGATCCGAAAGAGCACATGCCGTTGATCTTGATCAACCCCGAGCTCGAACTGGGGCGAGAAACGGAGATAGGCCCTGAAGGTTGTCTCAGTTTCCCAGAAATCACCGCCGATATCTCCCGAGCTGAGCGCGTGAAGGTGAAAGCCCTCGACCTCGATGGAAATCCGGTCTCGTTCGAAGCCGAAGGTCTATTGTCAAGAGCGGTCCAGCACGAGACCGATCACCTGAACGGCATCCTTTTTATCGATCGGATGAGTTCAGCCACGAAGGTAACATTAGGCAGCAAACTCAAGAAACTGGCTGCCGGCGAGTGATAGCGGGACGAGCGCCTGCTCGTCCCCGTGAAACGTGATTGGTGAAAGGTGAGAAGTGAGAAGTACGCTGTGGTACTAGCCACCAATCACTTCTCACCTCTCACTTCTCACCAGGGACGAGCAGGCGCTCGCCCCTACCGTCTACACTAGACTATCGTCCGAGCCCGACCCGAAATCATCGGAACCGCCAAAATCGTCGCTCTGACCTGGATCGTTGTCGGCCGTCAGATTGGGATCAAAATCGATGTTTTGGTTTTGATCGAAGTCGTTCTGAGCAACGTCCGGCTGATAGTCGGCGCGTTCCTTACCAGCCTCGCCGGATCCTGGAGAGTCATTGTAGTAGTTGTTGACGATCTCGGTGTTCTCGGTCTCGCCGCCTGCCAGCCCTCGTTCACCCAGGGCAGGACCGAAAGCGCCGGCATTGTGGCCGATCAAGCTCTCGATTCCTTGGAAAAGCGCAGCGCCCCCAGCGACCCCCGCTGCCGTGGCCAAAGCGCTCTTTAAGAAGCCGCCTCCGGAACTTGGCGCCAGATTAACCGTAGATGGATATGGCATGGCTTGGGGAGCTGCCATCGGCACCGGTGGAGGTGTCGCGGGTGCTCCTGTGCCTGGGACTTGCTGATATTGGGGCTGTTGCTGCTGATACTGGGGCTGCTGCGGCACTGGAGGAGGTGTCGCCGGTTTGTTGCCCCCGAATAAGCGACTTACGCCTGAAAGGAAACTACCACCGCCACCCGCGGGAGCATTTTGGCTGCCTGCAGCTAGGCGGTTCTCCAGGTCGGCGATGCGCGCCTGTGCGTTAGTAAGCGCATGTTCCTGCACGATCACTGCTTGCGCCAAAAGATAAGGCGCCGACGGAAGCGCTGTGGTCTTCGCCCGGATCAACTGTTCAGCCTGAGGATCCTTCGGCGTGCCATCGGCTTGCCGCAATCGCTCAAACAAATTTTCGATCAAATTCTGTTCGTCTGGAGTCATACAGAGTGTGAGATTTACGATCCAATACTTCGACAGGAAAGCTAGCCGGATCGTTCGATTGATTAATTTACTACGATTCCCCCCTCTACTTGGGGGCCTTATTCTTAGTTTCGGGTTAAATAACTGTCCGGCTGCACCCGATGGCGCCGAAGGGCTTCGGCGAGCTCAGTCGAGTCGTTTGCCGCAGGTGGAAACGGATGCCGACCACACCAATGTCTTCGGAATTTCCTTGCTGGTCAAGTTGATGACGGATGGGAGCCAGGAGAACATCGTTATTTCTCCTTTCAGCCTCGAGCTCGCCTTGGACATGGTTTATGCCGGCTGTAGCGGGACTAGCGCGGACGAATTGAGCCGGATCGTTGGATTCAGTCCCAAAACTGGTTCTCAGGAGGTCCTTTTCCCGGGGATGAAGCTTTCTTCTGCTCTCCCTCCTAGCATAACGTTGAAAGTCGCGAATTCGCTTTGGTGCGACCGGTCCGCAAAACTGCAGCCGACATTTGAGGCCAAGGTAAAGGATCTCTTTAACCCGGAGGTCAAATCCGTAGATCTGGAAACCGCGGAGACGATGCGAGCGATCAACGATTGGGTCGCTAAAGCGACGGAAAACCGAATCACCGATCTGATCCAGCAACCGCCTAAACCGCCCCTAGTCTTGATCGATGGGGTTTATTTCAAAGGCGCCTGGGAACATCCATTCTCAGCCACCCAAGATTCTCCCACTCAATTCAACCGGGAACGCGGGGGGCCTTGCCAGGTTACCATGATGAAACGCAGTCTCTCCGCGCCCTATCTGGAGACAGACGATTTTCAGGCCGTCAAACTCCCGTACAACGGCGGCGGATTGGAAATGCTCCTGGTATTACCCGCAAAAGCTGCCGGCTTGAGCACCGTTCTGCAAAGGCTAAGCAGAGGTTCCTGGAACCAAACGATCGACAAATTTTCGGAAGCTTCAGGAACAATTAGTTTGCCACGATTCAAGGCTACCTTTCGCGACTCTCTGGTTTCGCCGCTGACCCAATTAGGGATCAGAGCCATTTTCGAACCAAGCAAGGATTTCGCTCCGATGTTTGAAGATACCCGGAAGTTCTACGTCTCAAACATCATCCAACAGACCTATCTGCGGGTCGACGAGAACGGAAGTGAAGCTGCCGCCGCCACCGAGGTCCAGATAGAAGCAAGCGTCATGCGTGCGCCTGCCAAGAAACCGTTCAACTTGGTATTCGATCGCCCATTCCTATTCGCGATAATTGACGACCAATCTGGCCAGCTCATTTTTGCCGGGGTCTTACGCGACCCCGACCAGGCAAAGCTGGCCACGAAGTAAACAGTAAACAGTAAACAGTAAGCAGTAAGCGGTACTGAGGTCACCCTGGCCCCGTTTCCGTGCTGCAGAACTGCTTACCGCTTACCGCTTACTGCTTACCGCTTGGCATGGACATCCGCCCCCATTTGCCGTAAACCGTGAACCGCGATGGGTTCGCCGTTCACAGTTCACCGTTCACAGTTGGTACTGAGGCATCGCTTGCTCATAAATCCCATTTGTCCCATGGGTCCCATCCGGACGAGTCCCTATCTCGCTCCAATCTCTATAAACGTCACCGAAGCTGGGAGCATCAACCGCGAACCGTGAACCGTGAACTGCGAACCATGAACCTTTCCGCATTTCCGAAGCGCCCCCTTGGATTAGCCGAGGGCACCGGCACGGCACGAAAAATAGTTGTGCTTTTGCTTAGTGGGCTGTTTTTCGCGGGTTGTTTCGCGGTTTTCGCTCTCGTTCTCGGGCCCGGGGTTCTTGAAGACATTCGGCTCTCTAAAGAAGGCAAACTGGCCGTGCGTGGAACCGTGGGCGGCGAGATCAGAACCCGGCTATTTGCAAATTGGGGCGATCTCAAGCTGGACTACACGATACCCGGACGAGGCCACAATGGAGGCGCCACTTCCTTTAGCCGGAATAAGGACATCTTCTTCGTTGGCGATTTTGATGATTCCAAGGATGCGCAAATCTATTACCTGGAGAATGATCCTTCGATAGCGACCGCTTCGTACGCGCTGGATCTATTGTTGAACCGGGAAATTACTTTGGCCGTTTCTTTAGCCATAGAACTAGGGTTCGTCATTATGGCCATCGCCGGCTGCTTCCGCGCAGCCGCCATCGGCCGAAGCCTGCGTTGCGCAGCCGATCGTCCCGAACCAATCGAAGTGACCATCGTACGCACCCGTTTCTATCGCCGCCGCCAATACATTCGCTACGAATGGCAAAACCAACGCCGCCGCCAGACGACCGTTATTTGGAGACAGGACCGAAATCCATTGTTCACCGGACCAACGAGCGATCGTGCCCTGGCCATCAAAGGGCCCGACGGTCACGCCCATCTCGTAGACACCGAATTCCGGCCATTCGAATTAACTGAGGACGAGAGGGAGAGGGTGTTAGAGGGAGGAGCTAGGAGGAGCTCTGCTGGATGAATCGTCCTCGTACTCTTCGTCGTCCTCGTCCTCGATAAGGTGGCACATCATTGCCGCGTGCGACCGCTAACCGCCTGGAGGCCGCGCGGTGGGAAGAACACGCATCGTCAACGCGCCAACCCTTCGAGGACGAGGACGACGACGAGTACGAGGACGATTACGAAAGGCTGCTCCCACGCCGATACGCCCACACGCCTATCCGCCGACACGTTCTCCCCCTACGCCACTCTCTCACCCGCCACTGCCGTTTCGTTGCGATACCGCCGCAACACGCTATTAAACACCCTCAATGCCTCAGAATTAACCTCGCTTCGCCAGACGAAGTTACGCCGGAGTACCGCGTTTCGAGATGTTAAACTGCGATAAGCCAGGCCACGATCAAGCATTTGAGTCAGCGTCTCGGAGGCAATCGCGATGCCCGTCCCGGCAGCCACCATTGCCAGTACCGCCTGCACACTGTCGGATTCCTGAACGATTCGCGGCATGAAACCCGCCGCCATGCAGAGCTCATCAATCAATCCTCGAAAAGGCGCAGCTCGGGTTCGGGATACCATGACCCAGTTCTCGTCTTTCAGATTAGCCAGCGTCAGCTTGCAATGCTTTTGGGCAAGCCGATGATCCTCCGGAAGCACGATCACCAAAGGCACAGTCTTCCAATTGAACAGCTTAAGATCCCACAGAGGCTCTGTGGGTCCGATCCCGAAAAATCCGCCGTCCAGTTTACCTTCCCGGATGTCATTGAGCTGATCGCCGGGTTCCATGTCAATCAACTCTACCTGGCACTGTGGGCGCGCCTTCCGAAATGCCCGCAGCAAATCCACTAGATCCGGCGCCAGCAAGTAACCGATAAACCCCAAACGCAGCCGTTCGGTTTCTCCCTGCTGCATCCGCTGAACCGTGATCATGGCACGATCTAAGTGATGAAGGGCCTCCCGAGCGTCATTCAGGAAACTTCTGCCCGGCGACGTCAGCTCCACCGAGCGCGTTTTTCGTCTGAGTAGCTGGACCCCTAACTTTCGCTCCAGACTCTGAATCTGCCGGCTTAACGGCGGTTGTGACATGTGCAACCGCTTCGCGGCTTTGGAGAAGTGGAGTTCTTCAGACACTGCTACGAAACATTCCAGCTCGCGGACACTAGGACGATCCATACTAAAAAGGTATTAAATTAATCCCAGCATAGCATTTTAGGGAACGAGAGAAAGATCGATAGTCATAGAACATGTCCTTCTGGGGAGACAGAAGATGTGGATTGGATGCCGGCTACAGGCTTCGTTGGACACCGTCGAGCGTTTCCTCGCTTGCGAGGCCGATTGATGGCATGACGTCTGCACTCTTACAGGACGGGACAGGAGAATAAGCTATGTGGATCGTCAATCTGGCACTGCGGAGACCGTACACCTTCATCGTGCTGGCGATTTTCATTTTGATCGCCGGAGTTCTCGCCATTCTTCGTACTCCGAAGGACATCTTTCCATCGATTAATATCCCGGTCATTTCGGTCATTTGGAACTATGCCGGACTCTCGCCGCAGGACTTGGAAGAGAAGATCACTTGGCCGTACGAGCGAGTGCTCACTACGACAGTCGACAACATCGAACACATCGAGTCGCAGTCCCTTTACGGGATAGCCGTGGTTAAGATTTTTTTGCAACCCACCGCCACGGTGCCGACAGGAATTGCTCAGGTCACTTCGGTTTCGCAGGCGATATTGAGACAACTCCCTACCGGAATTACGCCACCGCTGGTGTTGAGCTACAGCGCGACTAACGTCCCGGTGTTGCGCGTCGGTTTAAGCGGCCAAGGCCTTTCCGAACAGCAACTGGGCGACCTGGGGTTGAACTTCGTTCGAACCGGACTCATTACCGTGCCGGGGGTCGCCATCCCTTATCCTTACGGCGGTAAACAACGTTATGTTTCCGTCGATCTCAATTATCAAGCCTTGCAGGCGCGCGGTTTGACGCCCACCGATGTGGTCAACGCCGTTAATGCGCAAAACCTGACTCTGCCTGCAGGCACCGCCAAGATCGCTGAATTAGAATATCAGATCGGCTTGAACTCGAGTCCCAGAACGATCGACGAGCTCAACGCGATTCCGGTGAAAACGGTTGGCAACAGTGTCATCTACGTGCGGGACGTGGCCAATATTCGAGACGGCTTCATTCCTCAGACCAATGTGGTTCGCTTTAACGGCCAGCGGGCGACCATGCTGGATATTCAGAAGACCGGAAATGCTTCTACCCTCGATATCGTCGCTGGGGTCAAGGCCCTCTTGCCAGCACTGAAAAAGACTCTACCGGACAATCTCAATCTTCAGCTGTTGACCGACCAATCGATATTCGTCACCGCGGCGATTGAGGGAGTGGTTCGAGAAGGCGTGATCGCTGCCTGTTTGACCGCCCTGATGATTCTGATCTTTCTCGGGGATTTCCGCAGCACGATGATCATCGCGATCTCGATTCCGCTAGCCATTCTCTGCTCAATCGTCACCCTGAGTGCCCTCGGTGAAACCATCAATATCATGACGCTCGGCGGTCTGGCCTTGGCTGTTGGTATCTTGGTGGACGACGCGACGGTTACCATTGAGAACATCGACCGGCACTTGGCTGAGGGAAAATCCAAGCTGGATGCGATTCGCGATGGCGCCGCGCAGATCGCGGTACCGGCCTTCGTTTCCACCCTCTGCATCTGTATCGTTTTCGTGCCGATTTTCTTCCTTTCCGGCGTCGCCAAGTATCTATTTGCGCCGCTGGCTGAAGCCGTCATTTTCGCGATGCTGGCATCTTATATTTTATCCAGAACGCTAGTGCCGACTCTGGCCATGTACTGGATGAAAGAGGTCGGTCCCGGGGGACATTCTGACTCCACGCATCCCCGCGAAATCGATCCCGGCGTTCCCGTGCGTTCCCGCGGGTTCTCGGGCGTTTTCAATTGGTTTGGTGCTTTCCATCGCGGATTCGAACGGCGGTTCGAGGCCTTCCGCGAAGCTTATCGCGACCTTTTGAGCGTCTGCCTTAGAAACGCGGGAAAGGTGGTTACATTGGTGGTGGGATTTTCCCTCATTTCCTTAGGCTTGTTCCCATTCCTTGGGCAGAACTTTTTCCCTAGCGTCGATGCTGGCCGGTTCGATCTGCACGTACGGATGAAAACCGGTATGCGCATCGAAGAGACAGCTCGGAACGTGGATCTGATCGAGCAAATGATCCGGCAAGTCATTCCGCCCCATCAATTACAGGGAATCATTGACAACCTCGGAATTCCCTATAGCGGGATCAACACGTCTTATAACAATACCGGCACGATGAGCGCAGCGGACGCGGACATTCTGGTCTCGCTGGGCGAGAAGCATAATCCCACAGACAATTTTATACAGCGGATTCGCACGCGTCTGCAGCAGGACTTTCCGGGTATTGGCTACTGGTTCCCGCCAGCTGACATCGTCGCGCAAATTCTAAATTTCGGCTTGCCGGCTCCATTAGACATCCAGGTGATCGGAGCTAACCGGCCCGGTAACGCTGCGTTCGCCCGAAATCTGATGGAGAAGGTTCGCCGTGTCGCCGGCGCGGTCGACGTTCGCATCCAGGAGCCAACGGATGCGCCCAGGCTTGACGTAACGGTTGATCGTTCCAAGGCGGCTCTCTTGGGTCTAACTCAAACCCAGGTAGCGAATTCAGTCTTGGGCGCTCTGGCCGGATCGCAGACTACCGCCCCGAATTTCTGGGTCGATCCGAAGAATGCGGTCAATTACCAAATTAACGCGATGGCGCCTCAATACGACATCGACTCCTTGGATGCGGTGCGTAATCTGCCGATCTTAGGGGGTACGGGCCAGACGCTACAGATCTTGGGTAACGTCGCTGATATCTCGAGGGGTGTGACCTTTCCCGTGGCCGACCATTTCAACATTCGGCCGGTGACTAACGTCTACGCGAATGTTTCCGGCAGAGATCTAGGCGCCGTGGCTACGGATATTCAGAAGCTGATCGCTAGCTCTGAGAAAGATCTGCCGAAGGGTAGCTCGATTGTCCTCCGTGGCCAGGTTCGCACCATGAACGACTCTTTTGTTGGCCTTTACCTGGGTCTCGCGTTTTCGATGGTGCTGGTCTACCTGCTCATGGTGGTGAATTTCCAATCGTGGATCGAGCCGTTGATCATCATCACCGCCTTGCCCTGCGCTTTGGCTGGGATCGTTTGGATGTTATTTATTACTCACACGACGTTGAGCGTTCCGGCGCTGATGGGTGCAATTATGTGTATGGGCGTCGCTACCGCCAATAGCGTGTTAATTGTTACCTTCGCCAACGAACAACAAGAGGAATTCAAGGATTCCTACCGATCAGCGTTGCAAGCGGGGTACGTCCGGCTGCGGCCCGTTCTCATGACGGCTTTGGCTATGATCATCGGTATGGTCCCGATGGCGCTAGGCTTGGGCGAGGGTGGTGAACAAAATGCGCCTCTCGGTCGCGCGGTAATTGGAGGCCTTTTGTTTGCGACGGCGGCGACCCTGTTCTTTGTGCCCACCGTCTTCATGCTGGCCCGAAAACGGCAGTCCAGGGCGCAATCAGGATCCCCAGAACCTGCGGCCGCGTAACTTTGTGAAGATTAGATAAAACGAACGATATGGATGGAAGCATTCTGGAAATCGAGCCGGAAAAATCGGCTCAACTCAAATCGAGTGCAGCTCAACGCTCTAGGGCGCGGCACTCCGGGGTAATCAAGCTGATCATCGCGGTTCTTCTGGCAGGATTTGCCGGACTAGCGTTCATGGGTATTACTTCTCGCTCCGCTTCTACGGCAGCCCTACAGCAGGAGACTAACCAGGCCGCCGAACTCACCGTCGCGGTAGTGACGCCGGAGAAGGCGCCGGCCACCGTCTCCGTTGATCTACCTGGCCAATCTCAAGCTTATATTGAAGCGCCGATCTTTGCCCAGACCACCGGCTACCTGAAGAAGTGGTACTTCGATATCGGCGCCAAAGTTAAAGCAGGGGAGGTCCTGGCAGAAATTGATACTCCTCAGGTTGACCAAGACCTGAACCAAGCGAAGGCGAATCTGCGCCAAGCTCAGGCTGCGCTGGATCTGTCCCTGGTTACGTACAAGCGGGATCAGGATCTCCTCGACCGGAAAGTGATCGCGCAGCAAGATTTCGATACCGCCTCTAGCGATTTGCACTCGAAACAGGCGACCGTTAACGCCAACGCCGCAGCCGTTTCCCGGCTTCAAGCCTTGGAAGATTTCAAAATCGTTCGGGCGCCTTTTGACGGAACCGTCACGCGTCGAAACACGGATATTGGGCAAATCGTCAACTCGGGATCAGGAACTCCACTGTTTGATGTGGCTCAAGTTTCACCGCTGCGGATTTACGTGAACGTACCTGAGGCCATGGCCGGCTATGTTCGAGTAGGCGGCCCGGCCCATGTTACTTTCAACGAGTTTCCCGGACAGAAATTCTCCGGACAGGTTGTCAGGACCGCGCAAGCCATCGACCCGGCTTCCCGGACGTTACTAACTGAGGTCGATGTCGCCAATGATGCTGGTCAGCTTTTTCCGGGCGCCTATTCGCCGGTGCACCTGGAGACTGAGGGACCGGCGTCGTTGCTGGTTCCTTCCAGTTCTCTGATTTTCAGGTCCGAAGGTGCATCTCTTGGCATCGTCGGCCCAGACAACCAAGTTCACCTCAAGAAGATCAAGATCGGCCGAGATCTAGGCGGCAAATTGGAAATTGTGAATGGGCTTTCACCCACGGATCGGATCATTGTGAATCCAGTGGATAGCTTGGCTGATGGGACGGTTGTTCATATACAAGAGCCGAAAGCGAAAGAGTCGCAACGGCTGAGCGAAACGGTGGCGACCAAAACAACTTCCGGGGGCTAGAAAAGCCTGAATGGCGGCGGATCGATCCGATTCGTTGGACGTATCATATGAGTTCAACTGCATGTGATGCTCGACGCGATCCGCGCCATTCAGGCTATAAGTCACAGATCGAGGATGGAATATCCGCAGATTACACAGATTACGCAGATTTCGTTTTGCAGCTCCGGTCGCGTGGCTGGACTAAAAAAACGCTACACCGCCAAATGACGTATTAGCTCGCCAGCAAACTGCAACCGCGAGAAGTAATCTGCGTAATCTGCGGATTTTAAAAAGGATTTAGATAGGAAACGAAATGTTTAATAATTCAGGAACTAAAGGCCTGCATTGCTCAGAGGTGCATGCGTCCCGCGAACGGCAACTGGGAGGGATCGCGTCCTCGCGATCTGCCGTTTCCGGAGCTGCGTGCGTAAGGGATTGGAATGCATCTGAAAGTTAGCAACCCCTTTGCGGCGCGCGAGGACGCGCGCCGTCCCACGAAAACGCGTCTCCCATTTAGAATCGGCCCGCAATCGAAGTCGTTCATCTTTTTGTTAGCGGCGAGCATTGCGTTACCTTCCCTTTCGATCGATTCCTGTCTGGCGTCGTTGCCGGTTATCGGTGTCTCTCTAGGTGCACGTCCTGCCGATACCGTCTCTATCTTGAGCCTTTTTATGATTGGCTTTGCGGGCGGCCAACTCGCTTTTGGTCCGCTTTCAGACCGGATCGGTCGCCGGCCTGCGCTTTTGATCGGCTGCGTTCTGTTCACCATCGCCGCGGTCGGTTGTGCCTGTGCCCCGACGCTGATCGTCCTCTCTTTCTGGCGATTTGTTCAAGGACTAGGAGCGGCCGCCGGATCCGTTATCACGTTTGCTATCATCCGTGACCTCTTCTCCGGAACTGCCGCCCGTTCGCACCTATCCTACATCAGCGTTGTTGGTACTATCGCTCCGATCGTGGCCCCAACAGTCGGCGGGTTGATTGCGACCTGGCAAGGCTGGCGGGCCGTCTTTTTTTGGCTCGCTGTCGCCGCCGCGCTTCTGGCTATCGTTCTCTTGATCAGCCTCGAAGAATCTCTGTCCAATCGCAACCGTCACGCCCTGCGTCCGCGCCGTCTGATTACGAATTACTGGCGGGTTTTATCTCACCGGACTTGTCTTCTGTACTTGCTGATTGGCGGCTTCAGCTTTGGAGCGCTGTTTGCCTACGTGAGCGGCTCAGCTTTTGTATTTATAGATGTCTTCGGAGTCGATCCACGGGTTTACGGCGCTCTTTTCGCGGTAAATGCCTTTGCCATTGCCGTCGGCGCGTTTACCAGTGGGCGGCTAAGTACTCGCGGGGTTGCGCCGAACCGGTTGATTCTTGCCGGTCTGATAATTTCCTTTTGTGCGACCACCGCGCTGTTCAGTGGAGCCATCTTAGGTTGGCTCAACGCCTTCTCGATCATGCCGCTGCTGATTCTCAACACTTTCTCAATGGGGTTAGTTACGCCGAACGCGGTGCATGGGACTATGGAACCAATGCCCCGCATCGCCGGCGTTGCCTCCTCAGCCTTCGGCAGCATCCGAATGCTTGGAGGCGCTATTTCCAGCGAATTCGTAGCCTGGTGGTACCATGGCACTCCCGTCGCTATGGGTGAAACCATGGCTCTGTTTGCAGCCTGCGCTTTGTTTGTTGGCTTATTTCTCATTCAGCCTCGACGGAGCCGTGGCGAACGCCGGGAGCCAGCGGGAGCGATCGCGAACGCCGTCAACGCCCCGTAGAGGTGGTCCCTATCGTCCTCGTCCTCGATTGAGTTTACTGCGTGTCCCCGCGAGGAACGCTATGGTCGGGTTAGAAGCGACCTCCTGACTCCTGGATTCTGACTCCTGACTCCTTTGGGACGAGAAGGCGCTCGCCCGAAAAAATTCGGCCTTGACCTTTACCTAACGCGTGTTAGGTCTCAAAAAAACTAACACGAGTTAGCAACACGGTTTCGCCCCCACGAATAACGCCGAGGTCGCCAGGAACGGCCGAGAACAACCTCTCACTTCTCACCAATCACTTCTCACTTTTCACCTCTGAGTGCCTATGTCTGTAAGCGCACAACCCAGGGCTCCCGCATCGCCGCCAGGCTCCGGCATGCCGGTCCGGCGTTCGTCCTTTTTCCACGTGCTCCGTTTCCGGGAGTCTTATTGCGCCTGGATCTTTATCGCGCCCGCTCTGCTCGGCTTCTTCACCTTCTATTTGATGCCGGCTTTTCGTGCCCTTTACATCAGTTTGACCGACTGGAATCTCCTCCGAGTTCCTAAATTCATTGGTCCGACCAATTTTTCGAAGCTGTGGAACGACCCGAATTTCTGGAACGCGATGAAGGTGACGGTCCTTTACGTCCTTTACAACATTCCAATCCAGACGGTGATCGGTTTGCTCTTAGCGGTGCTGCTAGCGCGCCTAAGCCGTTCCATAATTCTGCGCTCGGTCATTCTCGCTCCTTATCTCATTTCAAACGTGATTGTAGCGATCATCTGGTTCTGGATGCTCGATCCCTTGCTCGGCTTCGGGAATGCGGTCTTGCAATGGATCGGAATTGGCCGGATTCCGTTCTTTAGCGATCAACAACTTGCTCTACCCACGATCGCCGTGGTCAACATCTGGCGACATATGGGGTTGACAGCATTGTTGTTTTACACCGGTATCCAAGCAATTCCTAAGGATGTCTACGAGGCCGCCCGAATTGAGGGTGCGGGACCGTGGAGAAGCTTCTTTGGTATCACCTTGCCGCTAATCCGGCCAACGATGGTATTCGTCTTAGTGACTAGCATTATCGGCTCTTTCCAAGTCTTCGATACCATCGCCGTGACCACGCTCGGCGGCCCCAACTACGCGACTCGCACCATCGTTTGGTACATCTACGAAAACGGGTTCGAAACTTTCCGCATGGGTTACGCCTCTGCGCTTTCCTGTGCCCTTTTCTTGTGCCTGGCGATCGTCACGCTAGTCCAAATGCGAATCCTTCGCTCGGGCCAATCTGATCTGGGATGAAAACGAACCGCGAAGGGACCCGCCTCCGCCAAGCCTACGGCGCGACAGGCTACGAATGAACACGAATGTAAAAGAAAGTCGCTCGTTGGCGTCTGCGCGGCGAAGGGGAGGGATCGCAGCCTGTCCGACAAAGCCTGCTGTTTGCAGCTCTTTTCTTGTAGGGGTTGGCGACGTCGGATCTTCGCGATCCGTTGTCTTCGGAGGCGGACGCGCACTGACATCCAATGGCTAAGCTAGACCTAAAGACTGCAGACGTCCCAAAGACGCGCGAGGACGCGCGCCCTCCCGACGGCTCCGCGCCAATTCCAATTCATTCGCGGGCCAGATTTTCTGGTTGGTTTGGGTATGTAGTGCTGGTCCTATTCGCAATCATCTCGCTTGGTCCGATCTGGATAGCGGTCAAGACAGCCCTCAGCGATAGCGGCACTCTATTTACCAGTGCTAGCTCGCTGCTGCCCCAACATCCCACGCTATTCAACTTCGAGCGAGTAATCGGACTGGTGAACCCTGCTGATCCGCGCCTACAACAAACCAGCTTTGGCAAAGTTGATTTCTACCTGGCCCTGAAGAATAGCGTGGCCTTCACCCTGCTAGCCGTTGTTCCGCAAATCGCTTTTAGCGCTATGGCAGCGTACGCCTTCGCCCGGCTCCGATTTTATGGACGTCGCGTGATCTTCTTCTTGTTCCTAGCTGCCACCATGATTCCCAGCGTCGTCCTCTTCATTCCCAACTTTATCCTGATCAAAGATCTCGGCTGGCTGAACACCTATCAGGGGATGGCCGCACCCTATGCGTTGATGACGCCATTCGCGGTTTTCTTCTTGCGCCAGATGTTCCTATCCACGCCTCGAGAATTGGAAGAATCCGCGCTCATCGATGGAGCCTGCTATTTCACGATCTTTTTTCGGATTGTGCTGCCAGTGCACCGTTCTGCTCTAGCCACTCTAAGCATGTTGGCCGCTATGAATGCGTGGAATGATTTCTTTTGGCCGTTTCTGGTCGGCCGAGACCGATCGGTTCAAGTTATGGCGGTTGCCATAAATTCCTTCCGCGCCCAACAAGCCGGCGGCACGCCCGACTGGAGCGGGCTAATGGCCTGCACCGTTCTCGGTATCATTCCGGTCGCTGTCCTCCTCATCTTCTTCGGACGCAAAGTAGTCGAATCCTTGCAGTACACCGGCTTCCGCTAGCGCTTCGCGCATAGCCAATAGCCAATAGCCAATAGCCAATAGCCAAACAACAAAACCGACTAACAAAACCCGCTTTTCAACTCCTAAGCGCTCTCCTACCCGCAACCCGCAACCAGCAACTAGTAACTAGTAACCCGCAACCCGCAACAACCTCTCACCTCTCACCAATCACTTCTCACTTCTCACCTCCTATATGACCCCCCTGACGAAAATGCTCCTCGCAGTCAGCTTCGTGGCAGGGAATCCGGCACAGGGCGCAACGGAAATTAATTATTGGCTATGGGACAGTAACCAACAACCTTCCTATCAAGCGTGCGCCGATGCGTTTGAAAAGGAAAATCCAGATATCAAAATCAAGATCACCCAAACCGGGTGGTTCGACTACTGGAACGCATTAAATACCGCTTT
>JAFAHI010000604.1 GCA_019237325.1 Verrucomicrobiota bacterium
CTTACCACGCCAGCCTGTTCGCGGACCCGGTTTCTTTGGAAGCGTTAGCCGTCGAACGAAGAAAATATGTGCGGCGCCTCTTTCATGATTCGGTGGGTTTCGCCGGCGCCAAAATGATTCGCCGTATCTTGGGCTTGGCGCATGTGGAAGATCTGGAGGCGATTAAGGATCCGGACCTTCGCGCTCGCTGCGAACGGAAGGCGCTTCGACTCGGCCGATTACTCGTGATAGCTTCTGAAAGCTTTTCTAACATTGCTGAAGTAACCGCTGCCGCGCGTCAGGAGTATTCTCATCATGAAAGTTGACGGCCAACCCTATCGAACCATTTGGCTAAGCGCTGACGGGCGATCGGTCAGCGTGATCGATCAAACTTTACTACCCCACGTCTTCAAAGTGGTTGCATGGCGGACCTTGGAGGACGTCGTCGCCGGTATCCGTAACATGGTGGTGCGAGGCGCGCCGTTAATTGGAGCTTCTGCCGGTTACGGGATCGCGCTGGCGATGTCAGCCGATCCGAGTGACAAAGCTTTTGAATATGCCTATCAGGCGCTGTTCGCGTCGCGCCCCACGGCGGCTAACTTGCGGTGGGCACTGGATCGGATGCGATCAGTCTTGCTTCCACTTGCGCCCAGCGAACGCACATCGGTGGCCTTTGCCACTGCTAGAAACATCGCGGACGAAGATGTCGCCAATTGTTCTGCCATCGGTGAGCACGGGAAAGCTTTGATCCAACAAGCCTGGGACAGTGTTCAACGATCGCGCCCAGTCAATATCCTCACCCACTGTAACGCGGGTTGGTTGGCAACCGTCGACTGGGGAACCGCTCTAGCGCCGATCTACAAGGCATTCGATACAGGGATCCCCGTTCACGTCTGGGTTGACGAGACTCGGCCACGTAACCAAGGAGCATCCCTGACGGCGTGGGAATTGGGTCATCATGGAGTTCCCCACACGGTTATCGTCGACAACGCCGGCGGCCATATCATGCAAAATGGGAAGGTCGACCTTTGCATCGTTGGCAGCGACCGCACCACGGCTGGCGGCGACGTTTGCAACAAGATCGGTACTTATCTTAAAGCATTGGCAGCCCACGATAATCAGGTGCCATTCTATGTCGCCTTACCGGTCTCAACCATCGATTGGACCATCGAGGATGGAGTGAAGAGTATTCCCATCGAAACCCGAGCCCCGGAAGAAGTCACGGTGATTTCCGGCCTGACCTCGGATGGAAAAGTCGAAAGCGTACAATTAACGCCGCAGGGTAGCGCCGCGTTAAACTACGCCTTTGATGTTACTCCTCGTCGTTTTGTCACTGGCTTAGTTACAGAATTTGGCGTCTTCCCTCCGTTGCCCGAAGAAATGACCAAGCTACGCGAGGAAGCGGAAAAGCAGCGATGATGGCGAAAGGGCGAAGGGGCGAAACGGCGAATGGGCGATAGGGCGAATCCGGCCCTATACGCTGATCGAAGCTGCAGCCGGTAGGGCGAAAAACTCGGCGCGGTTGGCGTGTGGTTCCTGCTTGAACCTACTTCGCGCCGGTTTTGAGCCGTTTCCTTGGGGTGGCGCGCCATCTCCGACCGAACATCCGCGTTCTATCCGCATCAATTCTCGAAAACGTGCCCCGCGAACAATCGCGGCTCAAAACCGGCGCGATCATCCTCAGAGTAAAACCACACGCTCGGTGCGCCGAGTTTTTCGCCCTACCGGTCTGCAGCTCCGGTCCGCGCATGCAGCCCCCTTCGCCCCTTCGCCGTTTCGCCCATTCGCCCATGCGCCTCCCCCTACGCCTTCGCTCGGGTTGAATGAATCCGCCCCTGCAGCCGGTTCACCACCATGACGGTAACCAGCAGCATGCCGTAAAGCAGATCCTTGGCGAACGTGTTCACCGCCAACAAATTCAGACCGCTCGACAAGAACTGGAGCGACAAAACCGCCAGAATCAGGCCGAATACGGTTCCAGATCCGCCATTTGGGTTGACGCCGGCCAGGATATTAATGAGCACGCTCAAAAGCAGAAAGGAAGTGCCGTAGTCTGCATTTGCGCTGTTAGCTGCAGATAAAATCACCAATCCACCAACCGCAGCGGTAATACCGCTGATCATGTAGGTGATCACCAAGACACGAAACGTCGGTATCCCAGCAAAGGCCGCCGCCCGCGGATTTGTCCCGTAAAGCCGCATCTGTTTACCCAAAGGTGTGCGCGCCGTTATCAAATAAATTGCGGCCAGAGCGATCAAAAACACGATTAACGGGACCGGGATCCCGAAAAAACTCCCGTTACCGAACGCGGAATAACCGGATGGCAGACCGGTAATCGAACTGCCATGGGTCCAAAGAATAGAGATCCCGGCGAAAAATTGGAGTGTACCGAGCGTGGCTAGAATCGCGGGCAGCCTGGCTCCGGCTACCAGGAAACCGTTAATTGCGCCGGTGACACAGCCGAGGAGCAGAGCGACCAGGATCGCCAACCCAATGAACCAGGGGGGGCCGGCTTTCATTGTAAACGCAGCCGCGATGGCAGCGAGGTTCGCTACGCTCACCACGCTAAGATCAATCCCCCCGGTCAACATCGTCGGATGAATCGCCAGCGCCAACAACGCGAATTGCGGCAGCTGATACGCCATCGAGCTCATATTCGCTCCGGAAAGAAACGCGCGTACGTCCAGGAAACAAAACGTCACGAAAATCACCACCGTAAAGATCAAAAGCCGGAGGACGTAACGGAAACTCTCATTCATAGGGGAAGTTCGTGGAGCGCTGCCTCGCTTGCGAGGCCGACCGAAGAGCAAATAGCAGATAGCAGATAGCAAATAAAGAGGAACGGCGGAGATACGCCTCGATTCATCCGAAATCCTCAAATCTGGAATAGCCGCAAAAGATCGCAAAGAACGCAAAGATGCAAGGCGAGACGACTAAACCACGAATGGACGCAGATTTAGTGTTGAGCTTCGATCACGGCTTTGATCCTAAAGGTCATTTTTCCAGTAGCGACGTCTTTCGAGTCGTGGAAGTGACCGGATGTAGCGGTAGTGCACGTAGTCTGTGGAATCAATCCAATCTGCGTATATCTGCATTCATCTGCGGTTTGTTTTTTTTGCGTTCTTTGCGTTCTTTTGCGGCTATTATAGGATCTGAGGTTCCCGGACGAGCGGGATCTCGCCCCTAACGGAACAAAAGTTCAGGAGATGTGGGATTTGCTTGACCACACGTTCTTCTCCTCGCATGGTCCACTAGCGTTTCCGCGCAAGCGTAAACAATTCGCCCCCCTAGCTATGCGTCAATTCATCAGAAAACCCGTCCCTCTAATCGGGCTCGGTCTGCTGGCCGCTATCGCCGCCACCGGCCTGGCCGCAGATAAGAAATACAATCTCGCCACCGTTGTTAAGATCAGCGGTATCAACTGGTTCAATCACATGGAAACCGGGGTCAAGAAATTCGCTTCAGACACCGGGAACAACGCGATCCAGCTTGGACCACCCACCACCGATTCCGCTCAGCAGAATCAGATCGTTGAGGATCTGATCGCGAAGAAAGTCGACGCCATTTGCGTAGTCCCGTTCCAGCCGCCCGCCATGGAACCGGTCCTGAAGAAGGCGATGGATAATCACATTGTCGTTGTCGCTCACGAAGCGTCCGATATTGAGAACGCTAACTACGATATTGAAGCGTTCGATAATGGTGCTTTCGGCGAACACATCATGGAGAACCTCGCCAAACTGATGAATTATGAAGGCGAGTACGTGGTAATGGTAG
>JAFAHI010000682.1 GCA_019237325.1 Verrucomicrobiota bacterium
AGCCGATCCTTGAAGTCCACAGGTAAAGTAGCGGTTTCCGGTCCAACGGCGTGAGCGTAGACGCGAAAGGTCTCGTGAAAGCGGGTTAATTCGCCAATGTTCCCGTCTATTGTCGCCGCAGCAGATTCAGTGAAAGGTAACGGGCAAACGTCCAACTCCATCGACACTCGCAATTCTCGCGGGGCATCGGGGACACTGCCCAGAATCGCTTGGCTCCCGATAATCAAGAACTCATGACCATTGGTCGCGTTGGCACATGCTTTGATGATGTGCTCAAACTCCTGCCGATTCATGTTTCTCTAGAATGCGACGCCGTTCTTCGTCAGTCAGAATTCCCGCAAAGGGTGTAGATTGCCGAAGTCGACGAGCATTTTCACTATCGTCGACCAGCAACTCGAGGACTTGTTCGACTGAGTTCGATTTAAGAATGTCGAGCCATTCCTGCATTGCATCCGTCAGTGAAGTTGAAAACCGCCCACTGCGTATGTCTTTGCTCAAGCGCTCACGAACTTTTGTTAAGAGATCAGAATTCCTCCTGATCCGCTGTGCGATCTCGCGATGCAGCGCAAGGCTTCGTTCTTCCAATTTTCTATGCCGCACAGCCATGTCTTTGACCAATATTCGCATATTCCTTCTGTGCGTTCCACCGCCCTAATATTCAGCGGATAGAAGATTGCTCCGCCCCGGATTCACTTCCCTCAAATGCTGACTCGGCATTTTCTGGACGAGCAGCCAGTGACCATGGCCCGCGCGGTACTTCGACTTGCTCAACAAAGCGCCAGTCAACTAAGCCCAAAGATCCGAGTCCAAGATAGTCTCGAACAGCAGGCGAGACGTCGATGCCGGCTCCATGGTTAACGTTTGGCAACGGCCGCTCATTGCCGAACACATAGCCCGCCGATTCGGTACAGAATGGTCCTACATCCTCCCATTGTGCATAACAGATCTTGGCTCCATGCCGGATTTCCAGCCAATGCCCTTTGCACACGCTAAAGCCAGGTCCCCGGAATCGTTCGATAAACCAAGGCACTACTTTGGCTGCTTCAGGCTTTAGCCGTCCTGCGGCCATATCACAGTACGGCAACGCAACATAAAAGGGGTTTTCAAGAGGTCTGAACCCGGCCGGCCTGTATCCGCTTCTACGCACTGGATCATCCACGCCACCGTAGCTACTGACCCAACTATTATCCCACGCGCTGCGTGCGTTGGTTGGACCACTACCTGTTTCGCCGATCCAAAATACCGTTGAGACAATCCCCATTTTCCAGGGATAACACGGTGAAGACTCGTCGCACTTAATCGACAAATCCGGAGCTACCGCAGAGAGGTTCACTCCATCCCATAGCCGCGTCTTTACATCGCCGCCGCTTCCCACGGGTTTGATCGCAAAGGCCGCATGATTCCCTTTGGTCAGCTCCCCAGAATGCGCTGGAACCGGGATGACGACCAGAATCGCACCGCTTAAGAGGCCCAACCAATCACCTTTTGCCATTAATAAAGAACGATTTGCTGTGCCCGTTATATTCTAGCCGTCCACTCGTCTCTCGACCGCTAAGCAGTGCCTCACGAACCGCTTCCTGCACCGCTTCACGCGCTGCGTTGCGCATTCGTCGCGCGCCTTGCTTCTCGCTGTAGCCGTTCCGGACAATCGCTCTTAAGGCTTCAGCATCGCACTCGGTGACTTTATGTCCCCGGCGCTGTTGCGCCTCGATTTCCCACTGCAAATGCAACCGCCCGACTTCGATCTGCACTTCATAAGACAACCTGTTAAAGACCAGCACTCGATCGAATCGGTCGAAGATTTCAGGGCGCATTTGGTCTCGAGCTTCTTGAATAACCCGGCGCACCAAGGTTTCCCGGATGTTCGTCTTTGAGCCGACCAATAGAGGCGAGCCTATGTTCGAAGTGGCGACAACGTAGAATTTTTCTAGGTTGAGAACTCGCCCCGAACCGAGCGTGAGCCTGGCGGCGCTTAAAAGCTGCAAGAACAAATCCAACACACGCTCATGAGCTTTCTCGATCTCATCAAAAAGAAGTGTGCCTGAGCCATCGACTCGATCATAGTTGAGTCCGAATAGTCCTTCCTCTCCATTGTGACCAAGCAGGCGATAGATCGATTCCAGCGTCTGATATTCGCTCATATCGAATCGAACAAGTTTGTCGCTGGCGAGCAGATACTCGGTGAAAGCATTGCAGATCTCCGTCTTTCCAACGCCTGGCGGCCCTAATAGGAGGAGATTCGCTTTTGGTTTC
>JAFAHI010000698.1 GCA_019237325.1 Verrucomicrobiota bacterium
GTTGCGGACTGGTTGTCTCGTACTCGGTTGCTCCGGACCCCGCTTCGCAGCGACGCCCTTACTCTGTACTTCTTGTTCTTTCACGGTTTAACAATGCAGGACTTTCACCTGCGGTGATGTGCGCTTCCACGGCGCACTAGCCAGGCAGGAACTGCCTGGAACGCGTGAGGAAAATGGGATCCGTCCCGTGGGTACGGTATGATCTTTGGGGCCCCTGGATGAGGCGTGAAACGAAACCCCTAAAGAGCATCTAAACACCGCCGGACGTCGAAGAACAAACCTGATCAACGCGCAGCGATCCCACCGTCCCTTCCTCCGTCGCCATCCTGGCTATGGCGGACAAGACGGGACGGATTGCTTTTCTACGTCGTTCCAGGCAGTTCCTGCCTGGCTACGATCCTGCGGTTCCTACGGGACGAATGCAACTGCATCACGAGCTTAAGCCAGAAGAACTCTTACTGCTCACTGCTTACCGCTTACTGTTGGTTGTTCCGGCTTTAGTGTGGGATTTTGTAAAGGGTCCGAACCATGAAATGGTTTTACAGAATAGCCCAGGTGTTTACGCCTGGGTTAATTTGCGATAGGGCGCTCGACCTGAAAGGGCGTCCGAATTGGTGAACCAGCGCAATGTCCTAACGTCGATCGCCCCTTCAGGTCGAAATCCTTGGGACGCTGTACCCAGGCCTGAAGGCCTGGGCTATTCTGTTGTAGCCATTTCATGGCACGAGAATCAACGAATTGATTCCACACCAAATCCGGAAGAACCTGAAGTGAGCAGTAAGCGGTAAGGGTTCTTCTGGCCTGAGCGTTTGGCGCAGCTGCATTCGTCCCGTAGGAACCGCGGGTTAGTAGCCAGGTAGGAACTGCCTGGAACGACGTAGAAAAGCAATCCATCCCGTAGAGAAAATGGCAGTAAGCAGTTAGCAGCTATCGGAAGACGTCGTAGTTGGAGGCCCTGAGGCTGATTGGGCGAGGGCTCAC
Organism: Verrucomicrobiota bacterium; assembly: GCA_019237325.1. Classification (GTDB taxonomy): domain Bacteria; phylum Verrucomicrobiota; class Verrucomicrobiia; order Chthoniobacterales; family JAFAMB01; genus JAFAVN01. Next base: position 982 of record JAFAHI010000698.1, read on the forward strand.
GTGATCAGTGGATAATATCGGCTTGATCAGCAACCCAATATCGGTGCCAGAGACCATTGAATCGAAAGCAATGAAGGCAATAAATGCCAGGATCAAGTATCGAAGATTCGGTTGCGAATGTACCGAACCATTTTTCCTATTGACTTTCGTGTGTCTGGCGGCGCGCGATTTCCCCGTCGAACTCCTGGTATCATCTGGTGATCTTACCGTGTTCAATCCTGCCTGAACTGAACTTGCTGAAATACAGTTTTTAGTCACGTGCTTCCTCCTTTTGGGTAGCGTAGCCTTTGGTAGTTAGTCGTCCGACAGTTCCATGTCTCCCTGCGTTTCTCTGCGCGGTGATCGACAGCTGTTTGAACAATGCCTAACTTTCGCGGCGTCCTCAATTGTCATGAAGGACCAATCTGAATTAGGCAAAGTAACGGATTGTGAACCCTCTCCTTCGAGGTATGGAGAGTGTGGGATTGGTTGTTCCGGGTATGGTGTCGGATCAAGTGGCTGGGTTTTACAGCTGTGAATTGGCAAAACATAACAGCCCAGGTGTTTACGCCTGAGTTTCTGCGCGATAAGGCGCTCGACCTGAAAGGGGAATTAGGCTAAAACCTTCAACGGGACTGCTACATAAGACTTTCTATGATAGATGGACCCGAAATGCCATCACCAGCACGCGGCATCGGGGCTACGCACCAGGCGCCAGCGCGTCTTAGTTCCGAAATGCTGATGATGTTTCGTATAACTTCGCCTCAGCATACCCAGATAGTTTTGCTCGGCGTCGCTCTGGTCCTGATCATCGCTGCGACTGCGTTCGGCCAGATCCGGCTCAACGCCTGGAACCAGCCTTTTTACGATGCTTTGTCGCGTAAGGACCTGCATGGATTCTTTGTCCAAGTCGGGATCTTTTGCGTCATTGCCGGCGCGCTTTTGGTTCTTAACGTAGCGCAGGCTTGGCTGAACCAAGCGCTCAAGGTTAAGCTGCGTGAAGGACTCGTGCGCGATCTATTCGACCAGTGGTTAACGTCGCGGCGAGCCTTTCGTCTAGCCTATGCCGGAGAAATCGGCGCCAACCCGGACCAGCGTATCCATGAGGATGCCCGTCATTTGACCGAGCTT